>NZ_JWGQ01000009.1:0-1249 GCF_001069025.1 Streptococcus sp. 1004_SSPC
AGGTTCGAGTCCTACTGGCGGAGTATAGTTTTTTAAGCTAGACATTGTCTAGCTTTTTTGGTTCATTTGTCAACTGTAGTTAAGGTTTGACAAAAAGTCTTCGAGCTAGTGGCATATAGGCTTCTGACATATTCATCTTAATAAACTGTATCTTGCTCATCTCAGGACATAACAGTAGGGAGTTGGTCTTTATGTTACTTGAAAGTAAACTGGTCAAGTTTATGATAGACAGTGGACGTTGAGACATGAAGTCTTTTGACAATATCTGTTAGTGATCCCTTTTCAGTAAGGAGTTGTGTAACTTTTTGTCGGACTAGATTTGTAATTTGGTGTTTTTTCTCAACGATTGATGTCTCGACCACAGTGACTCTCTGACACCCTTTACACTGGAAGAAAGCCTTTTCAAGGATATAGTAGTGTTGGTATTCCAGTTTTACTTGAACCTCGATGAGGGTATTTTTTTCAAAAACAAGAGAAATAATGACGTTAGTTTTTTTATTCTGTGGTATTCTGAATAAATCTCATGAGTTCTTCCTAAGAATGGTTTAGTTGCTTTTCATTATAGTTCTTATGGGACTTTTTGGGTACATTCAAAAAAAGCTCTATAATCTCTACAGTGGTTTTACCAACTACAGAAATTATAGAGCCTTGAAAACCACTAGCGGTGCTAGTGGTTCTGAAAAGCTTTTAGCGATATATCAATAATATCTCCCTAAAGTGTTATATTAGATAAGTTTTCCTGATCACTAACTAATATACTAAAGAAAATCCTTGATGTGACAGGATAATAATAGTTTAGTACATACTACAAGGAATTATAAGTATCATATTGTGTTCGCATTAAAATATCGACGTCAGATAATTTATGGAAAATACAAAACAAGTATAGTTCAAATCTTACGATTATGTTGAAATACATAGATCATATTCACATGTTGGTGAGTATACTATATAAACTAATTGTTTCTTCATTTATGGGATATTTAAAGGGTAAGAGTAGCTTAATGATATTTGTCGGAAACGCTAATTTAAAGTATAAATATGAGTGTTGTAAATTTAGTTTTTAGGCTTTTTGTTGATATTGAGACCAGTTAGTCGGGTTATCGAGAAAAGGTGAGATGAAGGAAAACGATTCGGTAGATCTTTAGCGGTGCCTTTCAGCCGAAGAGCAAACCACCCGTGAAAATGATATGATACCTCTTAAGTAGACAAGGTAAATACCTAAAATCTACTTAAGAGGTATTTTTAT
>NZ_JWGQ01000010.1:0-3903 GCF_001069025.1 Streptococcus sp. 1004_SSPC
GTTTTGTCGCTTTTCATTATAGTTCTTATGGGACTTTTTGTGTACACTCAAAAAGCTCTATAATCTCTATAGTGGTTTTACCCACTACAGAAATTATAGAGCCTTTATTATCATCTGCAGCTAATTGCTTAGATAGACTTTTATAATCAATTTTATCATTCGGTAGTTTAGGAAGTTCTGAAACAATATGAAAGCTCGTAGGAACCATATAACTTGGAATCTTCTTAGTCAGTTTTCGACGAATTTCAACAAAGTTGTCTTCCTCACTATTAGTAACAAGTACAGCGTGTAATTCCAGCTCCCCATGAGATTTCACTGTAACTACAGCAAGTTCTTGATTCTTATAAATTTCTTTTAAATATCGTTCAACTAGTTTCGTATTGACTCTTTTTCCACTAATCTTAACAATATCATCTTTTCGCCCTTCAATTTCTATTTTCCCACCATCCCGTTCAACAACAATATCTCCCGTCTTATAGTATTTTCTATGAAGTTTAGTCTCTTTATCACCTGTATAGCCAATAAATAAATTCTCACCTTTAACAATTAGCTCCTGATTTTTAATCATTAATTTATAATAAGGAGCTTTTCTTATACAAGACTTTCTGTTTTTGATATATTCTGTAATTATAAGTGTGCTTGTCTCTGTAGAACCATAATCATCTAGAAGTATGAATGAATATTTCTTTATTATTAGATTAATCAGAGCATTGTCCAATTTTTCACCAAGCGAAATGACATATTTCAATGACTTTAATACTTTATCGCTTATCTTATATTTGATCCAAAATCGTAATATTGTAGGATTTAGTGTCAATCTAGTGATTTTATGCTCATCAATAAAATTAGAAAAAGTATTGATATCTTGCATTACTGTATTGGGGATAAAAACAGTTGTATTTCCTGAAAAAAAAGCCCCGAATAAGTCCCATTCACTAGGAATTGTACTGATATAAGCACGCTGCCCCATTATCTCCTCTTCTGAAAATGGGTAGATAGAGCACATCCAGTTAATTCGCTCTAAAAGATGCTTCTCACCGTGCATCACTCCTTTAGGAACACCTGTTGACCCTGAGGTAAAATAAATAAATCTACAATCTTCAGATATACTATTCTCATTTTTATTTAATACTATTGTAGAATCTTCTTGTACAAGAAGGTTTATATTTAATTGATTACTAACACTATCAATATATTCATCTGGGTACTCAGTATCAAGTGGAACATAAATGTAGTCCAAGGCAGAGCACGCCACTATATATGCACTAACCTGATAACTACGAGTTAAATTCACACCAATTACTGCCCTTTTGGGTAATTCTAAGTCTTTTAATTTGACAATTAGTTTCTCTACAAATTCTAAGAATTGCAAGTAAGAAATATTTATGGAACGATCTGATTCAAATTGAGTATATGCAATTTTATTCCCCCAATTTGTACAGATTTCTCTTATTTTTGAATAAAATTCTCCCATTATCTCTCCTCCTTCTTTAAAAATGATGAAATATCATCTTGATAAAGTTCTACTAACTTTCTGTTATATTTTTTGGGCATATCTGAATCTCTTACCTTCCCCCATAGTATTGCAGCTACTTTTAATGGAGTATTATAAAGCGAGGAGATTTTATCATTTCTAAATTCACGTACAAAGTTATTCCATTGGTAAGTCTTTTCATCATTATTTCCAGTTAAATCCATAGTTCCTTTCTCATATACATCAATCAAATCTTGTATAGTAGCTTCTACATCATTATTCGATTCAATCTCTCTCATTTTAATTCCCATAGCTTTATTAAACGAAAATTTCTTTACATTATAATATTTACAAAAAAACTTTCGTGTTTCATTGTTTAAACTAACTCCTGAAGCTATTATCTTTGTGTGAGGAGTAATTTCACTAGCTGGTATTCCTGACCGATTGTTCTTTCTTACTGGCTTAATTAAATGAGCAGGGGTCCCATTTAAAAATTGTATAATATATACTGCTAACTCATATTTTGTACCATAAGTTGGTAAGTTATACTTTTGACAAATTTCCTGCAATTCAGTCTTATACCAATAAAATTTTTTAAACTCACTAACACTTAGTTTTTCTGAGAAAATAGGACGTTTCATTTATGTCTCCTTTTTAAAATATAATCAATACTACTACCATTATATATTTTTATTTAGCTTAGTAATTCTTCATAAAAGTAATTGTCCCTACTTAATCTATTATTGAGTTACAGTGAAAACATTTTTTAATACAAAGAATAGAATTTACTACATTATGCTTTTTTATTACAATATCAATTAGAGTATTCGATTCAACTTAGATCGTGTAGTCCATTTATTAATCTTAATTTTATGCTTTGTCATAATCGTGCTTGCTTTCCTCTCAAAAAATCCTAGTTTTTAAATCTACATTATTATAGTTACGAAAATATAAAAAGGCTCAATTATCTTAAGAACATCAATAGATAGACATCCTAAACCTAAAATAAATGAACCTTTTAAAATCAAAAGAAGAGCTGTCTGCAAAATACTTTTCATAAAGTTCCAATTAGCACATATCAAATTGGAATAAGGGTCTTGGAACAAAGCTAATCTTCTTAAATACTTAGAATTTCCCTACAATTTTCAAAGAAATAGTAAAATCAACCACATATAGTTACCTCCACACTTAATGTATTGATGGTGTTACTATAACTCAAATTAATTTCCATTGGACATTTAGTTGCAAATAATGTATCATAGTCACAAATATGTTACATAGTATGGAGGTGGCAATGAATTTTGGACAAGCAATCGATCATCTTAGACGTCAAAAACATTTTTCAGTAAAACAAATTTGTGGAAATTATCTTTCTAGGCAAACATACTATCGTTTTGTGAACAATGAAGTTGATATTTCTTCTACAAAACTATTTTACCTACTGAATCATCTCAATGTTAATGTTGATGAATTCCTATTTATCTGTAATAATTTTCAATTGGAAAAAGAATTTACTGATATGGAGAAAATTAAAATCTATTTTGAAAAAATAATATAGTAGGATTGCAAAACTTACTGACTAGCTACTCGTCACAAATAAACGTCAAAGAGAAAATCATTTATGCATTAATTTCATCCTTACTTGGGAGACTAACCAATACAAGCTCTTGTACAGAAGAAAAAATTCTTCGTGACTATCTAATAAATATAGAAACCTGGACTCACTATGAAACTGTTTTATTTAACAATGCTATGTTTATATTTGATAGCGAGTTCATTGAACTGATTTTTCGAAAAATTAATTTAAACTTGGAAAAGTATTCAACATTAAGATACTATGGCAACGAATCAATTAGGATGTTCATAAATATGATCATTTTATACATTGACAGACAAGATATCAGACGTGCAAAAGAAGCTTTACAAATTGCTAAAAATTTTAAAATAAATGATGATTGTATGTACGAAAAAAGTTGTATCGTATTTTTTAATGAGGTACTAAATTTACTAAATGGAGAAATAAGCTCTCTAAAAATTTGTAAATCAATTATCAAATACTTTAATTTAATTGGTAGTCTTTCAATTGCTGCCATGTTTGAATCGTACTTAGATACTCTTATAAAAAATAATCCTCACATTACATTTAACTGATTGAGCAATCCATCTTATAGTTTAGATTATCTTACAGACTACATATCTCACTTTTATTGAAGGTTTTTTTCTTCATAACTATTTATTCTTTATTTTGGATTTTTGATAAAATCTAAGATTAAAAAAGCTTTAGTTAAGAATGACTAAAGTCTTTTGACTCTATAATTTCTGTAGTGGGTAAAACCACTGTAGAGATTATAGAGCTTTTTGAATGCACACAAAAAGTCCCATAAGAACTATAATGAAAAGCAACCAAACCATCATTAGGAAGAACTTAT
>NZ_JWGQ01000011.1:0-115047 GCF_001069025.1 Streptococcus sp. 1004_SSPC
ATAGCGGGTGGTTTATTTGTTTCGCACCTTTGGAGCGAAACGGACTTAAAGTCACATAATAAACAAAAAAGTAGTGACATAAATGTCACTACTCGATTTTGATTTTTAGGAACTCTACATTTCGAATACTTCTATTTTTTGAGTCGCTCCCATTTACTAAAAATCAAACTAAAAGTGATTAATGTTAACCCTACCAAATTAATGATATGATGAACAAAATCTAAATTTCTAAAAAGGTTAGCAATTCCAAATCCTAAAAGGAAAATGGCTAGTAAATACATTTTTTTATCTTTAAACATAGGGTCACCTAAATATTAGCAGAATGTGGCGTAACCAACTAAAGCTCCTCCCCGGTAACCTACTGGGCCTCCTGCTGATCCTACTAGAGCAGATCCAATTGTGCCGGCATAACACTTAACCCATCCTCCACCTTCAACATTTGCAAGCGTCTCGAGATCGAGTGTTTCAAAAGTGTTCATTGTTTGTGTTGTCATTCTAACAACCTCCTAAAATATTATTTTTTAGCTTTTTCTCTCAAGCTATGGTTTTATTATAGGTTGCAAGACAACAAAAAAAGTAGTGACATAAATGTCACTACTCGATTTTGATTTTTAAGAAATCTTTTCGAATATAGAAGCTATGGTCTAGATTATCTTAGGCTCCTTCCACTACGCCTGCTTGTAGGCTGTACATCTTGTGATAGGTGCCGCCGAGGTCTAGGAGCTCCTCATGGCTACCGTGTTCGATGATGCAGCCCTTGTCTAAGACATAGATGCAGTTGGCATCTTGAATCGTTGATAGGCGGTGGGCAATAGCAATGGTTGTGCGTCCTTGACGCATTTTTGCTAGAGAGTTTTGGACAATAGCCTCTGTCTCCGAATCAATATTGGCTGTCGCTTCATCCAGAATCAAGATTTTAGGCTGGCTAACAACGGTTCTAGCAAAGGCTAGAAGCTGGCGTTGACCGGTTGAAAAACTTGAACCTCGTTCAGAAACTGGAGCATCATAGCCTTCTGGAAGTTTATCAATAAAGTGATTGGCATCCACAAACTCAGCAGCGGCTTTAATCTCTTCATCGGTTAAATCCTGATACATGGCAATATTGGATTTGATTGTACCATGATAGAGAAAGGGTTCCTGAAGGACAAGACCAATGTTCTTACGCAGCTCTGCCTGACTATAATCGCGAATATCTACACCGTCAAGAAGAACTCGTCCTGATTGGAACTCATAAAAACGCATGAATACGTTGATAATAGAGGATTTTCCAGAACCTGTGGAACCGACAAAAGCGATGGTTTCACCTTTATTGACAGAGAAGGAAATATTATCCAAAATCTGGTGCTTACCGTCATAAGAGAGGGAGACATTTTCAAAGCGAATATTTCCCTCTGTAACCTTGGCGTCTGTGTCTCTCTGTTCAGGCTCATAGGTACGCTCGTCAATCAAGGCAAAGACCCGATCTGCTGAGACCATAGAGGTTTGCAGGGTTGAGAAGTTTTGTGTCACTTCAATCAAGGGATCAAAGAGGCGATTAATATACTGGATAAAGGCATACATGGTCCCTGCTGTGATTCCCAGATAGATACCTCGGTAGCCAAAATAGGCCATAAGAACAGCATAACCCAGCAGCTTCAGTAAACTCATGGCTGGGCGTAGAAAGAGAGAATCCAGTGACATGGAACGACTAGCGTAAATCAGGTGCTCCTCATTGATGGCATCAAACTCTTTTTTGAGACGTTTCTCTTGGTTAAAGGCCTGAATGATGCGAATCCCCTCGATACTCTCTGACAATTTGGCATTTATATCTGAAAGCAAGGCTCTGGTCTTTTCAATGATGACCACTGATTTTTTGCGGTAGAGGTTAACCAAAAGGACAATCAAAGGAAGAAAGAGCACAATAAGCCCAGTCAGACGAATGTCCAAAATCATCATGGTATAAAGGGTCGTGACAAAGATAAAGATAGCCGAAATAAAGCTAGAGAGAATTCCTGAGAACATCTCGCTAATGGTTTCAGTATCATTGGTCAAGCGGGAAACGATAGAGCCTGCTGGAGTTTTGTCAAAGTAAGACATGCCCAGTTTTTCCATATTGGCAAAGGCATCTCGACGAATATCTCTGACAATACTGTAGGACACACGCGCAAAGAAGAGATTTCCCAGATACTGGGCCAGTGTCTGCAAGAGGTAGAGACCATAGTATCCAATCAGAATCATACTTGCCGCCTGATTCAAATCCTGGAGGTAGTGATCAATAAAATAGGAGGCCGCCAGGGGAATGATACTCTTGATAACCGTTGTGGACAAGAGGAAGGCCAAAGCTAGAAAGGTCAAGAATTTGTAAGGCCTGAGATAAGTCAAAAGACGCTTAAACACAGACCATTGGTTTTGATTAGGCACGAGCTTCTCCTCCTTCCATTTCTAACTGTTGAGACTCATAGGTCTTGGCATACCAACCATCTTGAGCTAGTAAGTCATCATGACGGCCACGTTCAATGATACGACCATCTTGCATGACTAGGATGAGGTCAGCGTGCACCACCGCACTAAGACGGTGGGCAGTAATGATAGTTGTCTTGTCCTTGCGAGTATGCTTGAGATTATCAATAATGGCATGTTCTGTCTTAGCATCAACCGCAGATAAGGAGTCGTCCAAAATCAAAATATCTGGATCCAAAATCATGGCACGACTCATGGCCAGACGTTGCTTTTGACCACCTGATAGGCTGACACCCTTTTCACCAATGATTGTTTCAAAGCCTTCAGGCATAGCCTTGATATCCTCATAAACTTGAGCCAACTTAGTCGCTACTTCCACCTTGTCAATGGAGAGATCAGGATTACCAAAGCGAACATTTTCTAAAATAGAACTGGCAAAGAGAAACTGGTCTTGAGGGACATAGCCCATCAAGCTACGCAAGTCTGATAAGCGGTAGTCTCGGATATCATGACCATTCAAATAGATGGCTCCTTGATTGACATCGTGCTCCCGCAAGAGCAACTTGACAAGGGCCGTCTTTCCTGAGCCAGTCTGCCCAACCAAACCAAGAGTTTGCCCCTTGTCCAAGGTGAAATGAATATCTCGCAAAGTATCCTCATCCTCAAAAGCAAAGCGGTCAATCGCATACTCTAAGCGACCATTTTCGATACTTGGGAGAGGATGCGCAGGATCTTGAACATCTGATTCCTGCTCCAGAAGATTTTCAATACGTTGGTAGGACACATTTCCCCTCTGTGTGATATTAAATAGGAAACCAATGGCCATCAGAGGCCAAACCAGCATATCCAAATAGGTAATGAAGGTTACCAAATTTCCGACCGTTATCTGACCGGCCTGAATCATAAAGGCCCCGACAAGAAGGGTCAAAACATAAGATGAGCCAACAAAGAGTAAGACCAAGGGATCAAAAAGGCTATCATACTTCATCGTATGCATATTCTTTTTGAAGGTCATCTTATTGGTCTCTTGGAAAGACTTAAGCTCAGCCTCCTGATAGCCAAAAGACTTGGTTACCTTGATTCCTGATACCGACTCTTGAACCTTATTATTAAGTTCGGAAAAGGCTGCCTGGGATTCTCCAAAAGCTTTATGGGTCTTACGGCCCAAACGACTGGTCGCAAAAGCCATGAAGGGGAGAGGTAAGACAGCCACCAGCGTCATCTGCCAAGAAATGCTGAAGAACATGGTGATTAAAGTTACCAATGCTGTGATAGAGGCATCTACGGCTGACATGACACCCCCACCAGCCAAGCGTGTTAAGGAGTTGATATCATTGGTTGCATGGGCCATGAGGTCTCCAGTTCGGTACTTTTGATAAAAAGAAGGCGACATCTTGGTAAAATGCTCAAATAGGCGTGAACGCATAATCTGGCCTAAGCGATAAGAAGTCGCCAAGATATACATGCGCCAAACATAACGCAAATAGTACATCCCCAAAGCTGCCAAAAGCAAATACACAAGATTCAAAAGCAAGACCTGATTGGTCAATTTCCCCGATGTAATAGCATCAATGACCCGCCCCATAACCATAGGAGGAATCAGATTGAGTACCGAAACCAGACTCAGTGCCAAAATCCCGACAATATACCGGCGTTTTTCTAACTTGAAAAACCACCAAAGTTTTGCAATGATTGATTCTTTAAAAAACAAGTTATTACCCCTATCCTTACAAACGAGTGATTATAATTCTAACAAAAGGTTACTTCCAATAGCGATAGATTGTGCCATCTTCTAACTGAAAGTGACCAATATAAGATAACTTCCCAAAATCAGTAGACTCTGGCAATTGATAAGCAAAGGAGTCAAAATTATAGACCTTGTACCCACCATCCATAGAGTATCTCTCCTTGTCACGAATGACTGACGCATCCTTCTTAGGGCTCCAAATGTGTCTGATTTCATCAGAAGTCTTATATTATACTCTATGACAAAATTGTACAATTCAAAGTTAGTTGCCTCACTGAGATAGCGACCATCGGTATTGTAGTTGGCTAATTGAAGCTTTCTCTTAGCCTCAGAATAATTTCAAACCTGTCCTCTTTCTCGCATGATATCGGCATCACGACCACTTTGATAAGTATCTGCCTTAACCATCGTCATTGTTACTCCTAACGTTAATACGGTGACTACTGTCATCATTAAATGTTTCATTATTTCTCCAAACGTGTTTATTCATTTTCCCTCTTTTGAATGTGTTGTATTTGTATGATAGAAAATAAGTGAAACCTGAGACGCGTAAGCTCCCAGGTTTTTTACTCTTTAGAATGCGTTTGAATCAGTTTTACAAGAAGGCGGTAGACACCTAGTGCCACCAAACCTCCCAAAGTGTTGGTCCATAAATCATCTAACTCAAAGACACGATTAGCATCAATGAGAAGATCTAGGATAACTTGTCCAACCTCAATCGTCAAAGACATGACAAAGGTCGCTAAAAGAACCTTTTTCCAAGACCTGAATCTGGGGTACAAGGCTAAAAGCCCTAAAATCAGCGGACTCAGTAAGAAAATATTGGTCACATTTTGCCCAAGCACAAAGACAATCTCTTTAAGACTATCCAGCTGATAAAAGTTGGTCAAACTATTGAATGGGGTTAATAGGACCACGACACGACCAAAATGTTGAATACCAGGGGTTTCAACACCTTCAACTAGCCCGTACTGGGGTGTCCAGCATAGGAGTACTAAACAAAGGAGATAAGCACAGACCAAAACTCGGCTTAGCTTTCTTCCTTTTGGTGTTAGTTCTCCATCCTTATCTACCCAAGTCTTAAGCTGAAACATCTTACTTACCTTCTGATTTACCAGAAGCTTCTGCCACTGCCTTTTGACGGTCGCGTTTCATGGTGTTTGAACGCAATTGTCCACAAGCTGCATCGATATCTGTACCGTGCTCTTGACGAACCACGCAGTTAACCCCATTTTTCTTGAGCACATCGTAGAAGGCTGCCACACGTTCTTTCGTTGAACGACTATATTGGTCGTGCTCTGATACTGGGTTATATGGAATCAAGTTGATGTATGACAACTTACGGATTTTCTTAGTCAAATCAGCCAACTCTTGAGCATTTTCAGGATGGTCATTGACCTCATTAAGCATGATATACTCAAAAGTGACACGACGGTTGGTTGTCTGGATGTAATACTCGATAGCTTCAAAGAGTTTTTCAAGTGGGAACGAGCGGTTGATACGCATGATGCTTGAACGAAGATCATTGTTAGGTGCGTGAAGTGATACGGCAAGGTTAACTTGAACACCTTCGTTAGCAAATTCCTTGATTTTTGGTGCCAAACCAGATGTTGACACGGTAATGTGACGTGCTCCAATGGCAAGACCATTGTCATTGTTAATGGTACGCAAGAAGCGAAGCACATTGTCATAGTTATCAAATGGCTCACCTATACCCATAACAACCACGTGGCTGACACGTTCACCGTCGCCACGGTCATCAAAGTATTTTTGTACCAACATGATTTGCGCCACAATCTCACCAGCAGTCAAGTCACGTTGTTTCTTAATCAAACCACTCGCACAGAAAGTACAACCAATGTTACAGCCAACCTGAGTTGTCACACAGACAGACAAACCATAGTGTTGACGCATCAAAACAGTCTCAATCAACATACCATCTGGCAATTCAAAAAGATATTTAACAGTACCATCTTTAGATTCTTGAACGATACGTTGTTTCAATGGGTTTACGCAGAAATTCTCGTTCAATTTAGCAATGAAATCCTTAGAAATGTTGGTCATTTCTTCGAAAGATTGCACACGCTTCTTGTAAAGCCAATCCCAAATTTGAGTAGCACGGAATTTCTTTTCACCGTGTTCCATAGCCCAGTCAATCAACTCATCACGAGTAAGACCGTAAATAGAATGCTTGTAGCCCTCCATATCCTCCAATTTCTGACGTTTACGACGTTCTGGTTTTGCTTGTGTTGTTACTTCTGACATAGTTTAATTTCCTTTTTTTCTGATTGTAAAATGCTGACCAGCTGACTTGGCATTGCTTTGTTTTTTCAGTGAGGTGTGCTGATTTTTTGAAGTCTTCTTCTGACTCTTCTTGAAGTTAGACTTTCGCTCACGACTAGCATCCTCAGACCTAGATTTGAACTTAGGCCGACGCTTGATTTTCTCAAAGCTTGGCCCCTCTTGGTCCCTGTCTCTTCGTTTGGACTTATCCCGCTTTTGCTTAGCAGAAACTTTTTGGTCCTTATTCTTTTGAGAAGCATTACGCTCCTTCTCTCTAGATTCCTGAGAAGAATGACGACGATTGTTAGAACGACGACGCTTGCGACGAGGCTCTGTCTCCTCTTCAAAGACGATTAACTGCGGCTCTTCATTTTTTAAAATAAAGTAGGCACAACCAAAGGCACAGTATTCACGTAAATACTCTGACAATCGGCTAATACGATCTGTCTTACGCGTATTAGGACGCTCGTCCTCGTAAAAGCCCTTAAGGCGAAGCTGGTCATTAGACCAATCCCCAACAATATAGTCATACTTAAGCATGATTTCAGAAAAACGTTGCCCAAAGCGGGTAGCGTCTAAAGCATCCTTGTGATTTTCAAGAACCGTAAACTGATAGGCATCTGATTTCAGAAGGTCGGCCACGTACACAAAGTCTGGCCCTGGATATTTATTATAATTAAACATTTCTGGCAAGATTTCTTTACGCATGTGCCATCCTTTCTGCTCTCTCTTATTTTCTATTCTGATGCTGTGATAATGCTCTTATCTCTTATCCCAATTGGCACCATTTTTTCTTAAATACTTAGCCACAAGTCCCCTTAACAAATCCGGAAAAAGAAGAGTGACTTCCTTTTCTTTGATTTTAGGGAAATAAGAAGCAAAGTAGTATTGATCCACAAGGACCAAACTAAACTTCTCATTGGAATCTACAACCCTACTATTATACAACAAATTACCGTTTTTGTAAGCAAAATTCCCCGTGATTACTTCACCAAATGTCTTCCCTCTGAATCCCATACCTTTAATAGCCTGGTTTTTAAGGAGTTCAGCCTTGGTAAAAACTTCACGACAGATTTCCTTGAGTTCTTTCCCTGTCACGACTAAACGCACCATCCGCATCTGATGGGGAAGGGCTTTTTGAAGGTCTGCCATGGTCACTTGAGGACCTAGCGTTTTCATGATGAGTCCAGTATTTAAAATCGTTAACTGGCTATCTGTCTCCTGACAAACAGCTTGTAAAACCAATTGACAAGTCTCATCAAAATCTAGTTTTCGACCTAGATTAGCCACTTTTTCCTGAGCCAAACGACGATGGCCTTCCTCACGCATAGCCTTGATAAAGATTTCGTCCTCCTTGTCCAAATCCAAGATGTATGACTTGGTGGGAATAGCCTCGATCTGACACTCTATCAATTGCCCATTTTCCACAGTAAAGTCAATACAGCCAAGATAATAGCCATATCTATCAGCAGCTGCCAAATAGGTTTCATTTACTAATTTTCCCTCTTCAAAAAGGTGATGCGTGTGGCTCCCGATGACAAGGTTTACCTGCGGATAAGTCTCTGCAATCTGCTCATCATAACGTACACCCAGATGGCTAAGAACGACGACTATGTCTGCATCCCTTACCTCAGGGCGAGCCAAATCCTCTTCCAACCGAGCCATAGGCTCTAACACCTGCCAACCGTTAGGAGCATAGGTGATGTAATATGGGAAGGTATAGGCCAAGAAAGCAATGTTTGTACCTGCTTTAGTTTTATGGATAAGATAGGGTTTGGCCCATTCAGGCTGTCTCCCCTCATCCTTGAGATTTCCTATAATTGGCTGAAACTTGGCCTGCTCATAAAGACAGTCTAGCTTATTCTTAGCTAGACCAATTCCCTCATTATTTCCAATAGTCGCATAGTCTATTCCCAACTCATTCATCAAGGCTACATTAAAACGCCCAGCGGTCGCATCAGATAGAGGATGGGACTTATCCACATTATCCCCAAGATCTACCTTAATCAACTCTCTATCCGTCTGACTCAAATCATCCACAGCCCGCTTGAGTTGTGGATACTGTTCAAAATGAGAGTGCAAATCATTGATATGAAGAATTCGAATCGTGTCTTTCATGACTTCTATTTTAGCACTTTTACCACAAAAAAACTTGACATTCATTTTGCCAAGTTTTTACATATCTAAATTTGCTTACAGCTAAACGCCAAGGCTTAGAAACTTTGCTTCTTAGCTTTACGCTC
Source organism: Streptococcus sp. 1004_SSPC (assembly GCF_001069025.1). NCBI lineage: Bacteria > Bacillati > Bacillota > Bacilli > Lactobacillales > Streptococcaceae > Streptococcus > Streptococcus sp. 1004_SSPC. Next base: position 8,713 of record NZ_JWGQ01000011.1, read on the forward strand.
AGCACGTCCCTTAGCACGATTAGCTGCACGACGCTCACGTTTGCGTTTTTCGTCAACCTTCCACTGAATTTTCTTCTTGTAACCAGGCTTGATTTTTTTCTTTTTCTTCTTAACCAGACCAATCATTTCCGTATCAAGTTTTTGATAGGCTTTTTCTCGGTTGGCACGACGGTCGCGGTCATAGGTATCTTGAAACTCACCATCTTTAAATACCTTAGGTTCAAAGGTAATACCCATTTTTTCCAGCTCACGAATATCTGAGTCGTCACTTGGTTGATAAAGGGTGATAGCTGTCCCTGACAAGCCGTTACGTCCAGTACGTCCTACACGGTGAACAAAGAATGACAAATCTTGAGGAATAGCGTCATTGATAACATGGCTAACCCCTTCAATATCAATTCCACGCGCTGCAAGGTCAGTCGCTACAATATACTCAAACTCAAGTTTCTTAACTTGATTCATGATACGTTTACGTTCACGCGGTGGAATACCGCCATGAATTTTCGCAACTTTAAGACCGTTTGATACCAAATAACTATGTAAATCATCCGCACGTTCCTTGGTATTGACGAAAATCATTGCCAAGTATGGTTGCATTCCCTTAAGCATCTCAAGAATCTGTTCATTCTTGTTGCGCCCCTTGGTAGATACCAACCAGTTATCAATGGTATCTGCAATCACAGTTGAAGTCTTGATTTGTTCCATGACAGGATTGGTCAAGTATTTCTTCAAGAATGGTTGCAATTTTTGAGGAATGGTTGCTGAGAAGACCAAAATTTGAACTTCCTTAGGAAGACTTGCCGCAATCTTATCCACAGTATCCAAGAATCCCATATCCATGGTCATGTCAGCCTCGTCAACAACAAAAGTATGGGCCTTGTGGATAGCCAAGTCACCAGATTTAACTAGGTCATAGATACGCCCTGGTGTCCCGATAACAATATGAGGTTGGGCTACCTTGAGTTTCTCAATCTGACGTTGCTTGTCTGTACCACCCACATAATTGACTACACGAATTTCAGTCTCAGAGTGTTTGGCAATTTGTTTTGTCGCTTGGTAAATTTGTGTCGCCAATTCACGTGATGGCGCTGTAATAACAACTTGAACATCGCCACTCTTTGGATTGAGCTTCTCAAAAATTGGCAAGAGGAAGGTATGTGTCTTCCCTGAACCAGTCTTGGATTCACCCACTAAATCACGGCCAGAACGGACTACTGGAATCAATTTTTGCTGAACAGGTGTTGGCTCCTTAAATTTAATCTCGTCGAGAGCCTTTTGAATATAGGCTTTAAAATTAAAATCTTTAAATGACATTTTTTCTTACTTCTTTTCTATCTAGTCTATCCTTATCATTATAACAAAAAAAGAGCATTTCTGCTCTTTTCATTTATTTCATAACGTTTCCAAGAACCATCCAAAGGGTAATGGCACTTGCAAGTGCTCCAACTGCCCAAAGGAAAGCATCAACCTTCCACTCTGACCATTTGTCGCCCTTACCTGAAAGACCACCCAATTCGAGGTGGTGGTGGAATGGTGTCATACGGAAAATACGACGACCTTCTCCATACTTACGCTTAGTGTATTTGAAATAGCTGACCTGTAGCATGACAGAAGCTGTCTCAAAGACATAAACCACACCAATCAAGAGTAGCGTCCACTCTACACGTAGGGCAATAGAGATAACCGCAAGCATAGCCCCAAGTGACAAAGACCCAACATCCCCCATAAAGACCTTGGCTGGCTTGTGGTTAAAGACGAAGAAGCCAAGAAGGGCACCAATCATAGTAATAATGATAGTTAAGATAGCGAACTCACCCTTGACAAAAGCGATGATTCCATAAGCAATCAAGCTGATAACCACAGAGATAGAAGCTAAACCATCAATACCATCTGTCAAGTTGACCGCATTTGAGAAACCAACGATCCAGAAAAGGACAAAGAGAACATAGAAGACACCAAGGTGAATTGTCAATCCTCCAATAGATAGGCTATTTGTCCCACTAGGGAGTACATGGATGAAATAGAAAAGCAAACCTGCAATAATCTGCAAAGCCATCTTTTGCCAGGGTTTAAGACCCTCATTGATTTGATGGAAAATCTTAAGGAAATCATCAAGGAAGCCGATAATACCATAAATCAAGAGTACAAAGAGTATTCCTACTGGGGCACCATAGGCTTGGTGTCCCTTGCTAAAGACATGGAAGTTGAAAATCAAACTAACCAAGATGGCAACCACTAGGAATACTGTCCCTCCCATAGTTGGTGTACCAGCCTTGGCCAAGTGCTGCTTCACATCTTCATGCATCTGTTGACCACCGATTTTTTTGATTTTGTAGTAAGTAATAAAATGAGGCATGGCGAGCACCGTCAACACAAAGGCGGCCACGCCTGCTATCAGACTCATAGTCATCTTAGTCTCCTAAAGTAATGGTAATCTTTTTGGTTTTAGACAGGGCTTTTCCTGCCGCAACACTTTGTTTGGTCACAGTCCCTGACTTGCCACCTTTGTAAGTAATTTTAATGCCTTTCCATTTGGCAAATGTTTCAACATTCTTCTTGGTCCAACCATACATGTCTGGAAGTTCTGTGAAGTCATTAGTCATGATTAGGATCTGCTCATTAGCTTTAATATCAGCTTTTGCATCTACAGAAACCTTTTCAATCTTATTGCCAACACCCAGAACAACCGGATGAATTAGGTTTTGGCGAAGAGTATTAGCTGTCTCTCCTGGTGTCTTACCAATGATATCACCAGTTTGATAGCTAGTCTCTTCAGTATTTCCACTCCCCTCAGAAACAGAAGTCTCCAAAGTAGCACCCATTGACATGGCTTCTTCTAAAACAGGGTTCACCACAGTCGCATAAAAATTATTATCCCAGGTCTTAGGCTCTTGAATGGTCAAATACATGATGTATTCTGGATCATCAGAAGGAACCATGGCTACAACTGAGTTGAGAGTCTCGTTGGTCCCAACTTTATAGGTTCCTGTCTTTTCATCAGCCACTTGGGCTGTTCCTGACTTAACCGCAACATCATAGTTACCAACCTGAATGATTGGCGAACCTTCAGACTTGTTGTATAGGGTACCGAACTCTGGATCCGTACCGACAGAAATCATATAGTTACGGGTTTCAGATGCAGTCTGCTTGGAAACAGGTTTACCAATAACTTCTTTCTTGGCTGTACGAACAGTACCTTGATTAGTATCGGCAACTTGTTTAATAAATTGAGGCTCTAACATAATACCATTGTTAGAGATTGCGGTAAAGGCTCGGAGCATTTGGACTTGAGTTACTGAAATCCCTTGTCCAAAAGATGATTGGGCAATATTAACTGAGTTTCGAGAGACAATCCCTGAAGACTCACCAACCATCCCAAATCGGGTTGGAAGTCCAAATTTGTATAGCGATAGGTAGTTAGACCAGACTTTGTCTCCCATGTCTTGTTCCAGCATGGTCATACCAACGTTACTTGAATATGAAAATCCTTGTGCAAATGACATCGTTCGACCTGTTGAAACACCTTCATTGATTGACCAGTCATTGATTTCAACATCATCAACCTTAATACCATTAGCGTTACTGTAGGTTGCATTCGGGTTGAAACTTCCATTATTGATAGCTGCTGACAAGAGCATCACTTTCATGGTTGACCCTGGCTCATACTGAGCTTCATAGAGGCGGTTGACCCAGTCGTAACCTTTTTTAGTCTGTCCTTCTAGCGTATCCGAGTTATAGGTTGGACGTTGTGTCGTTGCAAGGATTTCACCTGTTTTCGCATTGACAACTGTTGCTGAAGCATTTACACCTTTGGTCTGCTCCATAAACGTATCCATCTGCGTTTCTAGGAAGGTCTGAAGAGGGGCCGACAATGTCGTATAGATATTCTTACCATCGATAGCTTCTTTGGTAATCGTTTCCGTTCCAAGAAGGGTATTACCGTCTTTATCCTTCTCGTAGATAGCTTCGCCATCTTTACCTGTCAAAAGGCTATTCAGCGAACGCTCTAAACCTGTTTGACCGACCAATGAATACGAACCGTCTTTTTTATTTTCAACAGCTTCGGCACGGCCAAGAAACTCTGAAGCAAAGGTTCCATTAGGATACATACGGGAGGTTGTCGCTTCAAATGCCATCCCCTTAATACCTGCATCCTTAAAAGTCTTTTCTAGGTCCTCTTTGACAGAGTAGGTGATTCCTTTTCCTTTTAGTCCAAAGGATACTTGATAGGCACCCTTGGTACGCAATTGAGCCAAAGCATCACTCTTTTCAATTCCTAGCTTGTCTTTCAAAATATCGGCAACCTTATCAAACTGACTATCTTGGACATAGAGTTTTTCCCGAGTTGCTGACACATAGCTGGTTGACACAATAGCATAAATGGAATAACTGGTTGAATCCTCAGCCAAAACATTCCCATTTCGGTCATAAATCGTCCCACGCTTGGCCGCCACTGTGGTTTTCGTGTTATAAGACTTAGCAGCCTGTGTTGACAAATCAACACCAAACTTACTATCGGTCCCAATAATTACCACAAAGTTGATAATAAAAACAAAAAAGATAAAAATGCTGAGAACCATCAGGTTCTGACCAACATGCTGTCGGTTTTGGGCTGGCTTTTTCCTATCCCTTACGACATAGTTTAGAAATAAATGTTTAAGTTTTTTAAGTCTGTTCATTGGCTATTTCACACTCTTAATACTATCGTTATTAATAGACAGTCCTGCCTTAGTGGCAATCTCTTTGATACGATCAGAGTTAGTTAACTCATTTACTGCCTGCTTAGCATTGTTAAGCTCTGTCTTTTCGTCACTAATCTTGCGATTAAGGTCTGTGATTTGTTGCTTGATAGCCTGATTACGCCCTTGTAAAAATACAACAGCGATACTCATCACAATAGCTGTCAAAACAATTGCCGAATAGAAGGCCTTTTCCATACGTGTCATAAAACGAATATGGTTTCTAATAGCCCTATTAACAATCTGACGTTCCTGATTTTCCATAGTTACTTCCTGATTTTTTTAGCCACACGCAATTTAGCAGAGTGCGAGCGGTTATTGGCTTCTAATTCTTCCTGACTAGGTAGGATAGGCTTACGATTAACCAGAGCTACCTTCGGTTGTAAGTCTTCGGGAATAAAAGGTAAGCCTTTAGGTACATCTACCGTGCTAGCTTCCTTGAAAAGTTGCTTAGTCAACCGGTCTTCCAAAGAATGGAAGGTAATCACCGAAATGCGACCATCCACAGCTAGGAGATCCAAAGCCTCCTGAATCGATTCATCCGCAGCACCAAGTTCATCGTTCACTTCGATTCGAATAGCTTGGAAAATTTGCTTGGCTGGATGGCCCTTCTTCTTCAATTCCTTAGCAGGCTTAGCTGATTTTATGATTTCCGCCAGTTCCGTCGTGGTCTCAATTGGTTTAACCTGACGAGCTTGTTCAATTTTACGTGCAATTTGTTTAGAGAACTTGTCTTCACCATACTTGAAGAAAATGCGCACCAAATCGTTGTAAGGATAGGTATTAACCACCTCATAAGCAGTCAAGCTCGCCTCCTCATTCATACGCATATCCAGCTTGGCATCCTGTTTATAGGAGAAACCACGCTCACGCTCATCCAACTGTGGGCTAGACACACCCAAATCGTAGAGAATGCCATCAATTTCAGACACTCCCAGAGCTTCAAGGTTAGATCTGAGGTTACGGAAATTATCCTTAATGAAAGTCACCATTCCCTTATCAATATAGTCCTTGAGACGCACTTGAGCATTATCAATAGCCTTTTGATCCTGATCAAAACAGTACAAATGACCCTTTTCAGACAATTGTGACAATAGATAAGACGAATGTCCTGCGCCACCCAAGGTCGCATCAACATAGATGCCATCGGGCTTGATATCAAGCATATCAACAGTTTCGTGTAAAAGAACGGTTACATGGTGAAATTCATTAGTCATAACTTCTATTATAGCACAAGAATGGAGAAATTGTCTCGTTCTGTAAGTTAACAGGATAGTAAAAAAGCCAGACCTGTGGCCTGGCTTGATGATTGATAGATCGGTTCTCGAAAATCAGTCAACTCTGTAAAAATAACTTTCCTCAGATGGCTTACCATTAGTCGCTAAAATTCGGTCCTTACTGTTATCTCCCGCATCACTTCCATCGCTAACTCCTTTAGGACAAAGCTCAATTGGAGCATTCCCTACTGGGCTAGAATACACATAAGTTAGGGTATATATTCCTGACACATATTGATTGGATGAGACTTTGTCGATAGGGTAAGTAGAACCCCAGAGTTCCAACTGTCCATCCGAAGTAATGGTGATAGTCTGTCCATTTGAAGACTTCCATGTCCCTACAGCTGATTTATAGTTACCATTTTTCAGTTCATCAGGCTTGAGGGCTGATGAACTTGTTTGAGTTTGTGATGCTGTGCTAGATTCAATAGAGGCACTGCTCAGGTCCTTCCAACCCCAATTAGAGAGATCAGCCTTCTCTGCACCCGAATCACTGTCATCTTTTATAAGAGACTGGCCATCACTACTAAAGTGGTAGCCAGAACCTTCACCAGCCATAGCACCAGCACTACCATAGTAGCTAAAGGTTGTTATCCATGAGGTAGACCAATGTCATACGCTCACCCAACATGCCCAGTTGCGGACCTTCTGTCAGACGAATGACCTGACCACTATCCTTAGAGATAGTGTAAATATCCGTAATCATATGCTCCTTAAAGAGTTTACCTGGTTTAAAAGCAAACACCAACTCGTCAACCCCATTACCATCCAAATCACGATAAGTATAGACCGTTGAAGCAGGACTGATTTGAGAATTAGCATAGGTCACCACCAAAGGATTAATTGAATCGTCAGTTTGATTGTCATCTACAGCTGTTTGGTACTTACTAATGATGCTATCATAGGCAGAGGCATCTACCTTTTTCTCTTGACTAGAGCTTGAGCTAGAGCTTTCACTACTACTTGATTGGGACTGCTCTACTGATGATGAAGAATTGGTAGATGATAAATGATTAGACTGATTTGAACAAGCAACCAATAGGGCTAGACTAGGCTAGATAATCCTGTTACTAATACTAAAACTTTATTTTTCATTGCTGATCCTAAATTCCTTTTCTCTTACCCTTATTCTGTTGTCCCAGAGCTAATATCTGAGCCGTAGGCAGGGTCTGTATAGCTTGAGGTCTCACTATTTGAGTCGGTATCAGTTGTTGGAGGAGCATAATTATACTGTGGCGCTTGGTAAGTTCCTTGAGCTGAGGAAGGAGCCGGTGTAACCGTAGTCGTTGTGGCTGTCTGTGCCTGGCTAGCTGCTACAGATGCCGTGCTAGAGCTTGACAACTCGCTAGACGTTGATGTTGACGATGACGAGCTAGAGCTAGATGATTTAGAGGGAGCCTTAGCTTTTGATGACGACTGTTTGGTGCTAACCCTCACTCCTACCTCGGCATGATGATGAGTAGGACGGAAAAAGACAATAGCCAAAGCCAATAAAAGAGCTGGTAGGGTAAATGCCAAAATAAGGTAACGTTTTTCTTTTATGTGACGAAATAGTTTCATAAGTTATTCACATTTCTTAAATTATATTTTAGTGTTGATTAGTCTCAGATAAGATTATATCAGAAATATTAAAATGTGCAACATTGACATAAAGCTTTTTGACATCAGAAAAACCAACTCTTTGAGTTGGTTGATTGTCGTTATTGTTGTGGATTATTGAAGTTGTTGAATGGCACTTCTACTTTTGTTGGTTGACAGAACAAAATTAAAAGTACAATCCCACCTATCCCCACGGCAAATCGGAAGAAAATAAAAGCCCAGTGATAACCAGCATCACGCAAACGACGGACTTGGATTGCAGTAAATGGTAATACAACAGCAAGACCATATATTAACATAGCTAATATCAGTAAGATTGCAATAGTACCTAGTGGACCGGCCACACTACCATCATTAGCACCTATAAATATACCTGCTAAAATCTCTACAGCGAAAATGACTAAAATATTTGCTAACACCGCAAACCAATAATCTGAGTGGCTTGAACGTCCTTCAAAATCTACATAGCCCCTCCAATATTTTTTATAAGCTTTAAACATCACCAAAGCTCCTCATTTTTGATACCCCCAATATATCATAAGCTTCTTACTCTAGCAAATAGACCAAAAAAGCCCCATGAGGAGCTTTTTGTTTATTCTCTAATCTGACCTTGGCCATTAATATAGAACTTGGTTGAAGTTAGGGCCTCAAGTCCCATTGGACCACGGGCGTGCATTTTTTGGGTTGAGATTCCGATTTCAGCCCCCAATCCAAAGACGAAGCCATCTGTGAAGCGAGTTGAGGCATTGACATAGACAGCTGCAGCGTCTACGTCGTCTTGGAATTGCTCCGCACGACTGATATCCTGAGTCACGATAGCCTCTGAATGCGATGTCGTGTAAGTATTAATCCAATCAATGGCCTCATCAAGGCTGTCTACCACTTTAACAGACATAATATAGTCAAGAAACTCTGTCGCAAAATCTTCTGGTGAAGCTGGTACAGCTTTTTCCATGAGTTTCAGAGCCGTTTCATCTGCACGGAACTCAACAGCTTGAACTTTTGAAATAGCTTTTTCTAAGTTAGGTAAGAATTCTTCTGCAATATCAGCGTGAACGACGAGAGATTCTGCAGCATTACACACGCTTGGTCGTTGGGTCTTGGCATTGATGACAATCTGTGTCGCCATATCTAAGTTAGCATATTTATCCACATAAATATGACAGTTACCAACACCCGTTTCGATGACAGGAACCTTGGCTTTTTCTTTAACCGTTTGGATGAGACGGGCTCCACCACGAGGGATGAGCAAGTCAACATACTTGGTCGCCGCCATGAGTTCCTCGGCTACCTCATGAGAGGTATCTTCAACCAGTTGAACAGCATCTGCTGTGATACCCGCATTTTCCAAAGCCTTACGAGCTACTGTAACCAGGGCCTTGTTGGAATTGATGGCATCACGTCCTCCACGAAGAATAATGGCATTATTAGTTTTAAAGGCAAGGCTAAAGGCATCGATTGAGACATTGGGACGGCTCTCAAAAATCATAGCGATAACACCCATAGGAACACGCTTTTGAACAATTTTAAGACCGTCTAGATTTGTATAGCCACGAACCACTTGACCGATTGGGTCCTGAAGAGCTGCTACCTGACGGACACCCTCAGCAATCCCTGCGATACGGTCTTCCGTTAAAAGCAAGCGGTCTCGCATAATCTCTGAAATACCATTTTCCTTGGCATTGGCCATATCCTTAGCATTTTCAGTAATAATATAGCCACTCTCAGCTACTAGAGCTTTAGCTACCTGATTTAAAAGGTCGTTTTTAGCTGCTGTTGACAATTTAGCAATCTGACGACTCGCCACTTTGGCCTGATGGCCCAATGTATCAATATATGTCATATTAGTCCTCCTGTTTAAAGAGTGTACCGATTTTGGCTCCTTCTAGGACACGAAGAATGTCACGTGGATTTTCACCATTCATTAAAACCATTTGACTATGATTTTCAAAAACCATCTGAGCGGATTTAATCTTACTCATCATACCACCCGTACCAAATTTACTACCGGCACCACCAGCTGATGCCAGAATTTCCTCTGTAATCTCTGGGACATAGTTACGAAGGGTCGCATCCTCATAGACATTTGGGTTCTTATCAAAGAGCCCATCAATATCTGACAACATGATAAGTAGGTCTGCACCAACAATCTTAGCAACGATAGCAGACAAGCGGTCGTTGTCCCCAAACTTAGTCGCATGATCCATTTCATCTACGCTAACAGCGTCATTTTCATTAACAACTGGGACAACTCCAAGCTCTAAGAGGCTCTCAAAAGCATTGATGGCATTGGCTAAACTCTCGGGATACTCAACCACATCACGCGTCAAAAGCAACTGAGATACCTTGGTTTGGTAATGTGAAAAGACCTGAGAATATAGGCTCATCATAGCCACCTGTCCTACACTCGAGACAGCTTGTTGCTTACCGACTTCAGCCGGTCGCTTGTCTAGGTCTAAGACATTGAGCCCGAAGCCCATGGCACCAGAGGATACGAGGACAACCTCAATCCCTTTATTGTGTAAGCTAGAAATAACAAAAGCTAGCTGATCGATTTTTTCAAGATTAATTTTCCCTGATGGCAAAACCAGAGAGCTGGTCCCGATTTTGATAACTAGGCGTTTTACTGAGTCAAAATTTCGTTTCATGTTTATGATTATACACTAAATTCTTGTATTTTAACATCTATAATGTATAACTTTAAATAACTAACATTATCATCAAAAAAAGAATCCCTCCAATCGGAGAGACTCTTTAAACAGTTTGTTCTAGGCAAAAAACATGGCTCTAATACGTTTCCAACGTCTGCGATCAACAAAGAGATAAACGATTAAGGCAATTAAAGCTATAAGCCCAGATACTATAGTATTGACTACTAGGGCAATCCAGAACTTACTTGCAAAGAAGACCACACCGCCCAGCAAGGCTGCAATAAAAATGGTAAGGACAAAAATACCCATATAAAGCCACTGGCCGCCGCCCCGGTTGAAGAGTTGGGTAACTTCCTGCCAATTCACTTCCAACAATTTAAGGTCACGTTCAAAGAAATAGCCACCTGCAAGATAGGTTGTCACAAGGAAACCAATGATGAAACTCAGTACTAAAACCGGATGGAGATGTGCAAGGAATATTAAACCAAGTCCTCCTAATAAGAGGGAAACACTGACTTGCAAGCCATAGAAAATCCAAAACTTTTGACGAAGATAGTCACCCATATTGATTGGCAAGCTACGAATAAAGTCAAAGTTTGTCCCCTCTAAGGAAGTTGCCACACCAAGAAAACTTGTTGGTTGAGCTGAAAAGAAACCAAAGGCAATTCCGACCAAAAGCAGGAGTCCGAAATAGTCTGGACCCAGATCTTTCAAAAAGACCGCACCCCCACCTAGCATGATCATATATAAGACTGGTACCACATAGGTATTGATAATGAGGGTTGAATTCCCCAAAGTAGATAAATGATGGCGAACCAAGACCTGTCTTTGGCTTCGGGTAACAGCTTTGGCCTGAGACTTTCTAGCCTTCTGGTTATAGATGGCTTCGTGGAAATAACGAGGCATTCTGACTTTATAAAACCAATAGCCCAAGATAAGCACTAAGATAAGAGGAAGATAGAAATTTAGCAGAGCCTCTGGAGATAGAGGGGCAGCTACGACATCATAGTAACCTCTTAGATAAGGCAACAAGGGAAAATTGACATGCCCAGCACCCTTAATATAACCATTAAGAAAACCAACCATCATGATAGGCAACATAATCAATATGGTCGACAGAGTCATCAGGATACTCGAATAGAGCTTTTGACGAGAGCTACGAACAATCATGGTCCCAATGCTATTAGCGAGAACTACTGACAGAACGAGATTGACAAAAAGACAAAGGATAAAGGCAAATAGACCTACAGGTATCCCAAGCGGCCCAATAAATTGCCAGTAAGCTAGAATCAAAAGACTAAGGATAGGTACCATGAAGCTCATACCAACCATAAAACCTGACAAGGTCTTGGCAAGGAAAACTTCTGATGGTTTCAAGGGGAGAGATAGATAGACCTTGCTATCTTTACTGTCATAAAAGGTACTATAGAGAGCCGTGAAGGTCTGGAGAAGTCCCATGATTGAAAATGTCAAGAGATATAGGGTTAAGACTCCAGGATTGGCCTTATAATCGACACCTACAAAAAGATAGCTATAGACAACCGTAAAAACAACTAGAATCAAGAGTTGTTGTCTAAGCATGGCATTAACGATGGAGAAATTAGCTTTTTTCTTTTTCTCCTGACGTTTCTGTAGGTTAGTTACTGCTTGAGGATTGGCGTAGAGGAGATTAATTTTAAAAAGCTCCCAAACATGGTTCCAGTTCATGACTATACCTCCTCAATCTTACGTCCAGCCATTTCCAGATAAATGGTTTCCAAATCCTTATCAGGGTACTGAGATTTCAGTTCAGCTAGAGACCCTTGGAAGATAAGTTTTCCTTTCTTCAAGATAGCAATACGATCACAGAGTTGCTCAGCTACACTTAAAACGTGGGTTGAGAAAAGGACACTATTGCCTTCCTTGGCATGATGACGCATGGCTTCCTTCAAATCATAAGACGCCTGTGGATCCAGACCAGTTAAGGGCTCATCCAAAACCCAAATCTGTGGATTAACTAAAAGGGCACCGATAACAACAACCTTCTGACGCATACCGTGAGAAAAGGAAGAAATGAGGTTATAGCGATTTTCAGTCAAGTCAAAGGTAGACATGAGATCAGTCAAACGTTCCTCGACTTGACTAGCTTCCAAATCATAGATACGTGTCAAAAAGTACCAATAGTCATTAGCGGTCAAATTTAGAAATAAGTCCGGCGAATCTGGCACATATGCTATTTTCTTCTTAATAGCATCACGATGCAGGCTAAGGGCCATATCATCGACGTAAACTTCACCGTAGCTAGCTTCAATGATAGACGTCAAAATGGAAATGGTAGTGGTTTTACCAGCTCCGTTGTGCCCAATCAAACCAAAGATTTCACCATCTCGAATCTCGAGATTAAGATCTGAGAGAGCATCTTTATCTTCATAACGTTTCGTTACATGTTCAAATCGAATCATTTTGTATCCTTTCTTTAGGTTTTTAGCGTAAGTCTTATTTTTTTACATTAGGATATAAATTAGATTTATTCTTTTGTTTTTTATGAACAACACTCTAAGAATACTGGCAATAAATTTAGATAAGGCTATTTCGTTACCTTCTCATTTATTGTATCATTTTAAAGGTACAATTTCAAGAAAGAGTTTGTAAATATGAGACAATTTTGCATTCAGCCTTTGATAATGCTAAACTTATAGTATTTAAAACAAGTAGGAGGCAAATCACTGGTGCCAACTGGAATTATCATCAACTCACTATCAATTATCCTAGGAGGAATCGCTGGAGGTCTCTTTGGCGACTATCTTAGAGAAGATTTCAAGGAGAACCTTAATCTCATCTTCGGGCTAGCCTCTATGGTTATGGGGATTAGTGCTATTATGAATATGGTTAATATGCCTGCAGTTATCTTTGCAGTAGTTATCGGTACCATCATTGGACTGGCCCTAAAGTTTGGAAACCTCATCAACAAGGGAGCTGGACTTATGGAAAAAGGCTTGTCCAAGATTACGCCAAGCAAACAAACAGGGTTAGCTCACGATGAATTTTATGCACAGCTCTTAACGGTTATCGTCCTTTTTTGTGCGAGTGGCACAGGAATTTATGGGAGCCTTGAGTCTGGGATGACAGGCGATGCTTCCATCTTGATTTCCAAATCTATCCTAGATTTCTTTACGGCCATGATTTTCTCTTGTAGCCTAGGCTACATCATCTCCATGATTGCCATTCCACAATTTATCGTTTTCTTCCTCCTCTTCTTGATCGCTGGGTTCATTCTTCCTCTAACAACAAAAGCCATGATTGGAGACTTTAAGGCTTGCGGGGGCTTCCTCATGATTGCGACGGGATTTCGTATTATGAAACTGCGTCAATTCCCAACAGCAGATATGATTCCAGCCATGATTCTGGTTATGCCTATTTCCTGGGCCTGGGTAAATTGGGTGGTGCCTTTTCTTGGATAAAATTACTATTGAAATAACGAAATACCGTCAGTCTAATACTGGCGGTTTTGGTCTCTATTTATTGCCGTTATGGATACAAACTATTAAAAACTAGTAATGTTTATAGTGTTTAATTGTAATTTTTCTAACCTTATTTAGATTAAGATGAGCTTGTTATAATAACCTTCGTAGGTCTAAGCGACCTACAAGATACTTTTTTCATAACCGTTTTCACCCTCTAATATTTTAATGAACTTACAATACTGATGGAAATTTATCGGAAAGCCTGGTGGAGACACCGGTCTTTTTTACTTGGTTTCGGAGACAAAAACCACTCTCTCACTATGAAAGAATGGTTATGCTATAGCTTATACTTCTACAACTTCCAAGTTTTTTCCACCTAGGAGAATAAGGTATTTATCAATCTTATCTACTTGATAGGCTTGGCTAAGTGCTTTAGCATATAGGCTCATTTGCCCTTTGTAGCGTTCCTTAAGCTCACCAGGTTGAGTAAAATGGTCCGTCTTGTAATCAAAGAGGACAATACGGTCTTCAAGAAGAAGGTAGCCATCGATGATACCACGGACGACAAAGTCTTCTTTACTAGCGGGATCTTCTGCTAACATAGCAAATGGTGCTTCACGACGCAACTTACCACGGTTAGCTAGAATGAGCTTCCCAAGTTCGGTGTCAAAGAAGCCTAGTAGCTTTTCTAACTGCACACGCGCCTTAACTTGATCATCTGCCGATACCCGACTCAAGGCCTGTGTCAAGTCTTGGAGGGTCACAGTATCAGAAAGAATCAAGCGTTGCATGAGTTCATGGGTAGCAGAACCAACCGCAGCTCCGGTTACCTTAATCTTTTGTCCAAAGTCTGGTAACTCAAAAGTGGTTGCTGTCTCAAGAGGTTGGACTTCCTCTTTCTTGTCCATGATATCTACACCTTCTGTATCCATAACTGGTTCGTAGAAAGTCTTCAGCTGACTTGGAGTACGCACCGATGGTAGGTCAATCGCTGGTGCATAGAGTTGGTTGAGTTTTTTAACACTTTCTAAGACAGTCAGGGCACGCTTAATCTCTTCTGTCTGACGATTGTTAGATAAATCATCGGCATCTACTGCCGCTTGAACTTCAACCTGACCAATAGCCTCTGGGATCAACTCCTCAGCCTCAACAAAGCGAACAGTAAACTTGAGATCCTTTCTCATAAAGGCAGTATCCAAAGCCATAACCCAATCCTGATAAGTAGCGATTTGGTCACGTAGGGCTACTGGTAGGCGATTATTTTCAACATCCGTGCCAAATTGCTGGGTCAATTTCTCCTTACTGCCCTTACCAACCAGGTAGAGTTTTTTCTCTGCACGGGTCATTGCCACATAGAGTAGACGCATCTCTTCTGAGATACTTGCCCGTCGCTCTTCCCTACGATTTTCCTGGAAGGTTAAGGTCTCGAGAACAACATTTAACTTAGGCAAATTGGTGTTTATCTGGTCTTTAAGGTCAGCTAGGTACTTAATGCCAAGCCCTTTTTCACGGTTGATAATATACTTCCCGCTCAGGCCATCCTTGCTGTGACCAATGAACTTGCGATTCATCTGAAGGACAAAGACATACTTAAACTCTAGCCCCTTGGACTTGTGAATGGTCATGAGGCTAACGGCATTTTTGGGAACCAAGTCTGCCACTTCCTCTAGGTCGTTACCGCTAGAAATAATCTTATCAATCATACCAATAAAACGAGAAAGCCCCTTAAAGCCAGTCTTTTCATAGGCATTGGCACGCAAGGCAAGGGCGTAGAGATTGGCCTGGCGTTGCTCAGCTCGTGGAAGGCTGCCAACATAATCATAATAGAAACGATCGTCGTAAATCTTCCAGATGAGGTCATAGAGCGAGTGCCACTTACTGTAATCACGCCAATCTGATAGAGTCTCAATTAAGAGAGTCAACTTGGTCTCAAGTCCTTGGGTGACAACTTCTGGATGAAGTCCTGATTTAGTATGAGCTGCAAGAAGCTTATCGTAGAATTGGCCTTTGTCAGCCTGGACAGCAATCCTAGCCAGGTCGTCCTCGTTGAAGTTAAACATCGGTGAACGAAGGAGAGCAACCAAGGCGTAGTCATTGAGAGGATTATTGATGGCACGAAGAGTATCCAACATAATCATAACTTCTAGTGACTCAAGGTAACTTGACTTGTACTCGTCAGGAACCAAAGGAATTCCGTGCTCCTCAAAGCTTGCCATCAAGTCCAGATAGGTGTTGCGGGTTGGCGCAAGGAGGGTAATGTCCTCAAAACGTACACCCTGCTCGTGAAGTTTGATGATTTCTTTGATAACCAAGGAAATCTCGCCGCTACTGATAGGTTGATCAGCACTTTCCTCGTCGGGAGTCACATTTGCTTCATCACTATTATAAATCAGAACCTCTGTCTGATTTTCAGGATGGGGCTCTCTTTGCTTCTCGCTACCTGCTACCAACATATGAGTCTTGTCATAGAGGATGTCCCCGATTTCCTGATCCATGAGGTGGCTGAAAACACCATTAGTCGCATCAAGAACTTCAGATTGACTACGGAAGTTCTCCTTTAGAAGGATAAGTTTACCTGCATCTGGATTTTCAAGGAAAAGCTGGAACTTACCATTAAAAATCTGAGGGTCTGCCTGACGGAAACGATAGATGGATTGCTTGATATCTCCCACCATGAATCGGTTGTGTCCATTAGATAGGAGTTCCAACATGCGTTCTTGGGTATGGCTATTGTCCTGATACTCATCTACCATTACTTCATGGTAACGGTCACGGTAGCTAGCTGCCACCTCTGGATTTTCCTCCAAAATACGGATGGCAAAATGGGCAATATCCGAGAATTCAAAAGCATTTTCCTGAATCTTGGCCTGTAAATACTGGTCCGAAAAATCAAGTACAAAGGACTGAAGCAACTCCAACAGAGGTAGGATGTCATCATTATGCTTGGTCAAAACCTCGAGGACCGTTAGTTGGGTATCAACCTCTCGCAACTGGGCCACAAACTCATTTTTGGTCTTGTTGTAAGCTTCCTTGTAGGCCTTGAGTTCCTCGTCTTTAGGACGGGTCATATTGGTCAAACCAGTACCTCCTGACAAAGTCAAGAGTTGTTTGAGCAAGTCCTCCATATCCGTTTGGTCATTGGCCAGAGCTCCTTCAAGAAGGCTAATGGCATCCGACACATTATTCAGATACTTAGCCTTGGCAAATTCACGCTGAGCTAGACCTAAATGGTCTCTTAAGAAAGCTAGGAAATCAGCCAACAAGCCAACTTTAAGACCGTCTAAAAGATCATTTTTAGCCTGTTCTGGCTTGGCCTCCGTCTGCCCCTTTAAGAGATTTTGACGTAGCCATTTTTCAGGACCTGCAGTAGCCTGAGAAAAGTTATAGACATCGTAAACTAAATCACGGAAGGCCTTACTAGTTTTGCTATGTCCAGTGAAATTGCGGACCAATTTTTGGAAAAGCTGGGCATCCTTTCCTTGCATGTAATCGTTGAAGAGGTCAGCATAAACCTCATTTTTCATAAGTGTCTGCTCGGCAGGATCTGTCATGATGCGGAAAATAGGTGACACACCCAGGAGATAGCCATACTGATTGACCAATTTCTGAGTAAAGGCATCCATGGTTCCAATATCAGCTGTCCCAATCTTAGCAATCTGGTCCGAAAGAAAGGCACGCTCTTCATCCGTCTCAGCTTGTCCAAGCTGCTCTGTCAGACGTTTTTCCAGACGCTCTTTTAACTCACCTGCAGCCTTTACCGTAAAGGTTGAGATAAAGAGTTGGTCAATACCAACGCCACGTCCAATCATATCAAGGATACGCTCAACCATGACAAAAGTTTTCCCTGATCCGGCCGAAGCTGACACAAGAATATTAGTACCATTACTGTAAATGGCCTCAATCTGTTCTGGTGTTAACTTACGTTCCTTGTCAGAAGCTGATTCTTGGGCAATACGTTCCTCAATCTCTGTTGGACTTAAAAAAGTTTTAGTCAACATGGTTGTCCTCCTGGTCTTTTTTGTCTGCTGTTACAGCTTGATCAGTGACTGGAAAGGGGATGATTTTTTCAGCAACTTGCATCTCATTATCGTCCTCATCTTTTGCCATCAGCTCCAAATAGGCTTCCTTCTTGCCCTTACTTGGTAAACGCAAGAGTTTTCGAGCCTGTCCCATGTGTCGGTCGGCCTCAAAATGAGTAATTGCCTTGATTTGATCTCCTTGAACAGACTTGCCATCCTCGGTATAAGGATTGACCGCGAAATTCCCGCTTCTAATAACTTCAGCAGCACTTGTAAAGAGCTTGATATTGTAGTCTAGCAAGGTTTCTAGGTCCTTCTTGTCATAGGTGACAGTCTTTTGTAAATCATAGTTTCCACCAGCTAGATGCTCTGTTTCTGAAGCCACAAAAAGTCCCTTATAGGTCAATTCCTTATGAGCCTGAGCTGCTAGCTTATCCAGACCAAACTTAGCTAGGTTAAGCTGTGGGTCCTGCATGTGAAGATACATGGCCCCAAAAAGCTGAGCAGCATCAACCTTATAGGTTTGGCGAAGGGCCTCCAGATAGGTCACCAACTGCGGACTGAGGCCATTATAGAATTTCTGAATGTCAAAGACATTTTTACCTGACTTGTAGTCAACGACACCCAGAGCCCCATCCGTTAAACGGTCCACTCGGTCAATAATCCCTGTAATTTTGATGCTATTTGCTAAAAGTAAGTCAAACTTAGCTTCCTCACGCTCAACCTTAACCGCCGCATTGTCACGCAAAACACTGGCAGTTGAACGAGCGATATCTTCCAAGATCTGACGAGACAAGCGACTCTCTTGGTCCTCTGTATAGAGAATTTCAAAGGGTTGTTCCTGATTAGTCTGAGCAATAGCCTTTTCCAATTTATCATCGAAGTTTTCTGACGAAGAATCACCCATCACACGCTCAAAGACACGGTGCAAGTAAGTTCCGTGGTGTCGAGCATCTGGATGAATAGACTCCAACTCTTCAAGTCCCAAAACATAACGCAAGAAATAAAGATATTGGTTGTTATAGAAGGTCGTCAGAGCAGAAGCTGATAATTTCAGTGGTTCCTCCCCCGGAAAAACCAGCTGCATGACCTGTTCATCCACCTTGGTCGTCGTCACATCATCTATCACCGTTGGAATCAAGACTTGATCCTTATCAAGTCGTTTACGGAGATAACGTACAGCAACTGACCAGAAAGTCTGGGTGTCCTTGTCCAAATCTACATCCAAATGACTACTGTTAAGGGCAATGACAGTCGACAGAAGGTCTCTATAGTTCCCAATCTGGTCACCCTTGGCCTCGAAACGATTGCGTCCCTTTTCAACCAAAGGAAGACCAAGGTCAAGCAGCTCCTTCAAATAAACCGACATGTCATCTTGAGTCTCATTGAGAATTTGTGGCTGACTAAGCACCAATTGTTCACTAGCCGCATTAAAAAGTGACATAGCCACAAAATGCCCCCGCTGACTATTGCTCTGCGTAACAATATCCAAGCTCCTGTGTTCATCCGTCGCCTCATTGATACGACTACGTTCCTCGTCAGATAGGAGACTCTTATTTTGCCCTACCTTAGGAAAGTGTGACTGGGTCATCCCCAAAGCAAAAACATACGGAGCCGAATGTGGCTGGATCAAATCATATTTTTTCACATTGACCACATCAACAGTGGCTGGAACCGTACGGTAATCACAGGCCAACATTCCTGAACGCAAAATGGACAAAAAGTCGTCCACTGACAGTGTTTCTTCACCAAAAATAGTCTCAACCTGCTCCAAGAGTTGTGTGAAAGCCTTCCAGACTTGTTCATTCTGTTCTTTTTCAGCCTCACTGGCCTTGGCAGTCAAAGCAGCCATCTGACTTGGCACTTGCACAGCCTCTAAAAAGACCACTAGTTTCTTGAGTAGACTAGATCCCTTTTGTTTGCGACTATTAAGCAATTTGTCCAAGGGCTCTACCAGCTGTAACCTTAATCCATTGAGCTTGTCTAAATCATACTTATCACGACTGTTAGCTGTAAAATCAGACAAGAACTTATGGCGCCCCTTGATATCTGCAAAATTGACATAATACTCAAAAAAGTCTAAATCCTCTTGAGTAAAACCACCATAAAGACCGGATTTTACGAGATTAAGCAAATCCTCGGTACGGTAGTTATAGCGCTTGATACGTTCCAACGAATCCACAAACTGTACCAAAGGATGGCTAGACATGGTTTCTTCCTTACCGAAATAATAGGGAATATCAAATTTTCGGAAAATCTGCCCCACCTGAAGCTTATAACTCTCCTCATCACCAAGCAGGACCAAGATATCCTTGTAGCGCTTGCCATCCGCCAGCAACTGACGAATACTCTTGGCAACCTGAGCCACCTCTTCCTTTTGGTTGACCACTTCCCAGACCTGCAAGGCTTGCTTGTCCTGAGCAGTCAGCTGCTCATCTACCGTACTAAAATCATGACGGCTCTCCAAAAGACGGCTAATGCGATCAAAAGAAGGATTGCCCTCTTTGTCTGTCGTTACATAGTCGGGTGTCACCTTATAGGTTTGAGCCAAAGTTCTCAAAAAATCCACTGAGGCCTGATAAACATTGCCATAAACAAAGTTAGCCCTATAAGCTTTTTGACTGGCATAAGTTCCAATGACAATCTGATGGCACTTATCATTCAAGAGTGCAACCAGAGCCTCCTCCTCGGCAGAAAAACGCGTAAAGCCATCAATGACCAAAACCGTGTTGCCCAGGGCCTTATCCAAATGACCTGAGGTAATTTCCTTAAAAAAGGCACTGAGCTTTGATTGATTGTCAAAATCCCCTGCCAACAAGAGGTCCTGAGCCACACTGAAAATCCTGACCAAATCCTCTTGTTTCTCAACCTGATCCAGATGCTGCAAATCCAGAACCGTCATATTAGCCTGCTGCAACTCTTTATAAAGGTCCACCAATTGATTAATAAAGTTGCTATCCTTACGCAAACGGCCATAAACCTTGAGTTCATCATCGCCCATATGCGACAACACCTTATAAAAAATCATGGCCAAACCTGTATCATCCAGCTGCATCTTGGGGTTGCTCGTATTGAGAATAAAGTATCTCGCCATCTGAGTAAAACGAGTCACCGTAATCTCAAAGGATGCTGACTGAGGCAGGTATTCCAAGACCTTACGCTCCTTCTCAAATGACAGGGCATTAGGGGCAATATAAAAGACCCTTTTCCCTTTTTGAGCATAGCTGGTTGCCTGCTCCGTCAGAATTTCTGTCAAATCCTGAGACATATCCGTATAAAGTAATTTCATAAGACGTCCCTTTCTTGTCTCTACACCAGTCGTTGGGCTAAGCAAGGATCGCCATTCACTTAGCGCTAACAACCACTAATCCTTGCTATTATAACACAGAATTAAGCAACAATCAGACTCCTTCCTCATCCCTTTTTAGCCCTCTGGACTATGGGTCAGACATAAGCTTATCCCCTACAGTAAAAGTCCCAAATATCTGGTCCTATAGCCCAAAAAAGAACCAAATCAAAAGATTTAGCTCCACAACTTTATTTAAAAATTAATTCCTAAAAGGTAGTCACCACTGCTTGGAATCAGCTTGGCATCACTATACTTCCTAAGAATATTCTTGGCTGAGTGAAGGTTAAGACCAGAGGTCTTCTTCTGATTTTCTTCCTGCATAATGGCATCAAGGTCAACTTTTTCTTCTTACGTCCTATTTTCCATGACGAAATGGTAGCTACCATCCTTATCATGGCTATGAAAACTAAAATTGATTTGACTTACAGGCACCTGCTTACTCTCATCAATCGCATTACTAAAGAAAATAGACACTCGTAGGGTCAAGTCAACCACATTCATAGCAAAACCTGATCGTCATTCGTCCCCATCAGAATAATCTCTAGCACATCTTCACTAACAACAGACATGACAGGGTTAGTTGTTCCTAAATCAACCAACCGCTTTCTTTCTCATAGTAATTTCCCTTCTAGCCTCATTTTCTGTTTATCTGACTTTCAGTCTTAGCATGCATTCGCCTAGATTTTTTAATGTCATATTCGTCACATAAAACTCCAATAGAGTATAATCATTCCAATCTAGTTTTTCACTATACTCTATTATCACAAATAAAGAGACTACAAAATAGGAAAAAAGGGAGTGGGAATCAATCTGATAGATTGGATGAACTTAGAAATACAGGAGTATTATCTCCCTAATGTCATGCTCTTAGCAACTTCTCTCCTAACTTAATCAACCGCATTCTAACCAATATAAATAATTTCTAAATTACCCAAGGAAACTTCCCCTTTGATGTAGAAATCCTTGCTAGTCAAATTACTTGGATTTTCCTGGTGTTGAATAGCCGAGAGCGAGTTGTCCACATTAATATGAACTCGCCAATCACTGGGGACATAGAGACTCAAGCTTCCCAGAGAAACGTCCACATCAAACTGGGCAGATGACCCCTCGATATGACAATTATCAAAATAAACGGAAGCCTGTCCTAAACTTACATCCGCACTTCCATGAGTAAAGTGTTGATCATTGAGATATTTGGTCACCGTTGAAAAAGACACATCGATATCATTACCACCATTGTTAGCGTCTGAGCCAGTAGAACCCAACCCAAAACGATTCTTTGTTTTACTAGAAGAATTGAAGAGGATATTCAAGCCAATAACTGCAAGAATAGAAGAGAGGATAACGACCAAATTAGATACTGGAAGAAAATGGAACTGCCCGTTAAGTGAAAAAAGAGCCACAATGCCATAGGCGAAACCAAGAGCAAAATGTCGCTTCAAAAAACTAGAAAGGGACAAAATAGCCAGTAAGACTACCCAAGCTAACATCCAAAAACTAATTTCCCATTGTATAAAATAGTCTTGTACAATTACCAAAGCTGCCAAAAGGATCAAGAGGATCCCAACTAATTTCTTTCTCATTATCTTACCTCATTTCGTTTAGTCGTTCTTTTAAAACTTGATAGTAGCGTCTTGATACATGGACCTGCTTGTGGGTCTGATAGAAATTAACCGTGCTGGTCCCTGAAAAAGACTTCTCTAAAGAATAAATCTGCTTTACGTTGACAATGGTCGATTTGGAAATCCGACAAAAGGCAATCGGTAACAAGTCTTCCAATTCGTAGAGCTTTTGCTTTACCTCATAGGCCTCATCCTTAGTATGACCATAAATTTTCTCCCCGTCTGTTTCAAAAAAGAGAATATTTGCCAAATCCAGAAAATATTCACTACGATCCTTATAAAAGGTTAAAGGAACTAACTTTTGCTTTAGAATAGACTCTTGGAGCTGGGCTAATTCCTGTGTTAACCGAGGAGCTCGAATCAAGATTTCAGACTCATCCATGGATGGGTCTAATTCGATTCTAACTTTCATAAGACTCCTTTCCTGTCCTTTTGATGGTTCCATTATAACAAGTACTTTACACAAAACAAGGCCTTTTGGGGTAAGTGGCACAGTTTAGCCCCTAAGAGGTAAAAACAGCCAAACAAAAGAACCCAGCAATTGCCAAGTTCTCCATTTTTTAGTGTGGAGGACTAACCTCCTATTTGTAATCTGTTCAATGCTAACTAACTGAGAAAGCTACTGTTATTTCACGGTATTTTCACGGCTCACATGTTGCGATTCGCCAGCCTTGCCGTTGATACGATAGTTGCTGTAGTCAGAACTACTACTGCTAGAATCGCTATCATCGTCTCCAACGTATTCCACATTACATGACCAAGAGATTTTATCTTTGATATCTCCTGATGACTTGAATTTTGAATCATAACCATAGTAGAAATCATAAACGGCTGTGAAGGTCACCTTGAAGGTCTTCTCACCAGTCTGAACGACTTCTGTTACGTCAATGCCTGAGAAGGTAATACTATCGGCAGCTCGGTTTTTAGCACCTGTAGTATTTTTATCAATATCAGCCGTTACATCCTTATACATGGTATCATCAGTACCATTAAGGAAAATGACAGAAACACCATCTGTAGTCGTGTTATGATTTGAGGCATAACTATCAAACTTACCATAAGCTGCTGTCAAAAAACGGTCTGCCGTATCACGGTCAAGAACTCCGTCAGCATCTAAAGTAACCGTTTGGCCTTCAGAGATTTTCTTAATAGACAATGTCTCTGTCTTGATAGAGCTATCATCTTCGAAATTCTTCTTAACATAAACAGCTGATGGCCCAGCAACTGCTACCTTGTTTACATCAAATTTCTCTGAATTAAGGGTTCCAATCTTAGTACCACCGATGTAGAGATCCCCATCCTTAACATTAGATTTAACAGTAAAACTGAGATACTCTACAGAAAGGTTGACTTCCGTTTTAGAGGTCACATTTTCCTCAGATGAGACCGTGATTTCTTGGTCATTGACCTTACCAGAAGCCACAAAATTGTAAGTTCCTGGATAGAGATGGTTCAATTTAGACGTGTAGTTATTGCCATCTGTAGTCGCATAAGCAATACCATTAATAGTCACATTCAAATCAGCTGTATTAACGGTTAAATCAACCGTTCCAGGATCTACCACGACTCTCCACTTAGGAAAAATAAGAAACTGGCGGCCAACCTTTTGCATACGTTAACCAGACATAAGTTAGCTCTTGCTATAGGCTTGTGTACTTGGCTTCGGATGTTTTAATTTCCTTTTTAGTATCAGACCATACTTGGTATTCTAGGCTATCCCTAAAGCTCTTCTTAGCTGCTGCTTCATAACGTTCTGCTACTTGACCACGTGAGTAGTAATAAGAACCAAAGCCATAACCAGCAAGCGCTAGGACTGCTACAACAACACCAGCAATAATCAGGATTTTCTTTCCTTTAGCCATGGCTGGTTTCGCTGCCTTACCATCTGAGATAAACTGATGGATGGTTGACACATCATACCTGAAGACTTACCAAGTAGGAATTCCTCAGGAAGAGGTTGACGTCCAACATAGGTTTTAAAAGCCTTCATCCAGATGGCTTGTGCTTCTTTAGAAGCGGCCT
The DNA here is from genome assembly GCF_001069025.1 of Streptococcus sp. 1004_SSPC. NCBI lineage: Bacteria > Bacillati > Bacillota > Bacilli > Lactobacillales > Streptococcaceae > Streptococcus > Streptococcus sp. 1004_SSPC. Next base: position 33,434 of record NZ_JWGQ01000011.1, read on the forward strand.
CTGAATTTTCTTCAGTTTGACCTTGATCTGCGTGAGATACTGGTGAAAGCTCCTCAATTTCTAAAAGAGTCGTTTCCTCTTCATCACCAAGCGGGACATCTTCAAACACTTCCTCGGCAACGTCATACTCATCAACTTCTTCTGTTGGTTCAGGATAAGTAACTTCCTGATCCAAACCCATTGCAGCAATGCCTTTAATAGCCTTTAAATCAAGGTCTTCTTTTTAGCCTTCTTCAATTTCCAAGACACGGGGCGGACGACCAACTGCCTTTTCAAATAAATCAATCGACTTTTCTTCTGTTGCCATAAAGACTTCTATACACTTGCTTTTTCAAAAAATGCTAGAGCTTTACTTAGAATAGAAGACCTATTGTAAATGATGACATGATAGTAAATACGATTGCAAATAAGATAGACAAAATGACACCATTCAAAAGTGCTGCCAAGATCATTTGATAGAACTTATCAGCCTTCCACGCTGTTGTTACAGGAACAATTGTAAAGAGGTTTGCAAGTGCAAATAAGAAGTAAACAACATAGAACAAGAAAAGTGGGAAGCCAACAAGTCCAATAGCTCCGAACAAGATGGTTACAAGCAATACTGGCAAGGCTAATGATGTCAAGCGACCAAAACGGTCAAAACTATTCAAGAAAGTAGTCTCTGGGTCACGGAAGATGGCCTTACGTGTCACAAATCCTGCCAAGATGAAGGCAAAGATGAAGAGGAAGGCAGCTAGGATACTTGCGAAGAAAGCCCCAAAACCAATACTAGATGTATGACTTGAAAATGAAGATGAGTAACTATCTGTTCCATAAGAACCAAACATACTAGACAATGCATTTGTTGTTGATACAACTGGGCTAATAAATTTACGTGCCACAGCGCTCAAGATTGCAAAGAAGGCAAGTCCAGTGAAGAGTGACAAGAAGATATAGTTAAGCCAACCATTGTGTTTGCCATAATCTGTCATGTCAGCTGGACGACGCCATGTATTAAGCAACCATGTCCAGTAGTTTTTGAAAGTTGTCGCAAATGCTGATGGTTGTGCTGGAACAACTACAGCTTGGCCATTGATAAATTGAACGTTTTGAGCTGGTTGAAGAGGTTGACCGTTAGCAAAAGCTGCTTGTTGACCAGCTTGAGCATTCGCAAAACCAGCTTGTGGTTGCACTGCTTGATTTGGCACTCCTTGTACTGGAGCAGCTTGCACCCCCGCAAAGGTTGGTTGAGGTTGTGCTGCCTGAGCAGTTGCAAAAGGAGCTTGCGGTTGTGCGTCTTGTGCACTCGCAAAAGTCGGTTGTTGTTGCGCTTCTTGTGCACCAGCGAAAGTTGGCTGTGGGTGCGACTCTTGGGCTGGTGTTTCTTGAACATTAGCGAAAGCTGGTTGCGCTGGCGCTTCTTGTACTGGAGCAGTTTCTACTTCTGGGGCGTCATCTTGGAACTCACCAGCTGCAAGTGCCGCTGCAATTTCTTCTTCAGTCGCTGAACGACCATTGATGGCTTCAAAAAAATCTAACCAATCTGCTTTAGTCATAATAATCTCCTTAAAAATACATAGAACGACTTTATTTTATCACAAATAAATCCATTAATAAATGTCATTTTTATTAGAAAAAGGTTTGGAGCAGACTGTCCAAACCTTTTTCTCTTCTTATTTACTTCTTTGTAGGGATTTTTGAATCTGACGATCTAGCTCACGTTTAATGTGTGGTTCTGGTGCAAATCGCTCTTCCCAATCACTTGGTTTAAGAATTTTGTGGGTCACAGGATCAAAATGAGCCTTGCCATCTGGGAAAATTTTCCCCATATTAGCCTCATGAACGGTATCAAAGAAAGGCTTAGGATCCACCCCCATAAGAACAAATGAACCATAGGTCAAATAAAGCAAGTCTGTCAAAGCATCCACCTGACCAACCATAGTTGATTCTGAATGCTCTTTAGAACTAACTTTGAGGGCTGCCTTATCAAGAGCAGCATGCAAATCCAGGACAGCCTGACCAAAGACACGCTTGTCCCCACCTGATGAAGCGTAAAGGAATTCGACAATTTCTTCCAACTTGAAGTCCGAACGGTGACTAGCTTCCTCAATACCGTAAACACGAGGCATATCAGTAGTTGAGCCATCCATCAAATGGTGGAAATCCTTAACCTTGTTGAAGTTGTCATCATCGCTGGTAAATGAATTTTCTGTCTCAAAGTGAATCAAACCATAGTGTGACAAGGCTTTAGCAATCCCATTCTGGTTATTAGTATCAGTGACATGGGTAGCCTGGTCTTTCAGTTCGTCTTCACCATTACCCATGGCAACACCAACGCCGACGCCAGACAGCATTTCTAGGTCATTTTCCGAATCCCCAAAGGCCATAACCTCACTGAGTTCAAAACCAAAAACCTCACCTAAATGAGCGATACCTTTTAACTTAGATTGGTCTGCTGAAATAATATCGGCTGAATAAGGGCTTGAACGGGTAATCTTCACATGAGGAAACTTTTCTTCAATATCTTGTGTTTCCCCCACCGTCGCTACCATAACCACCTGATAAATAGGCTCACGCATGATAGTCTTAAGAGTCTCAATACTTTGTGGCTTGAAACGACGAATCAAAGACTTGAAACTACGTTCCACCATCTTAGCCCAGGACTTAGGGACAATATGGCTAACGATTTGTCCAAACTTACTCGTTCCCATACTAATAATATTGGAACCAACAAGACCTGTGCTAGTCCCTAGAGAAATCTCTCTACGGTGCTTGGTAGCATAGCGAATCAAGTTGTAGACTGTTGATTTAGGGAGCTGATTTTGATACAGGACCTTGTCATGAGTTAAAATATATTGACCATTATAAGTGACTGCAAAATCCAGACCCAGATTGTCCATGAAAGGCTGAACAAATCCTGGACCACGACCTGTTGCCAAACCAACCAAGATACCATCTTCCTTCATTTGAGTGATAGCTTTTTTGGTTGAACTTGACACACGTTTTCGGTCATTTAGAAAAGTCCCATCAATATCAAAAAAGACTGCTTTAATGGCCACAGAGCTCCCCTCCTTCTAACATTTTATGATAAAATAAATTATAACACATAATATAATGGTGAGTAATATAAATGACAAAAAAAATCCTAGTCCTTCATACTGGAGGAACCATTTCCATGTCCGCAGATGACGATGGCAAGGTCAGTCAAAATGCTGATAATCCCATGAACCATGTTGGACTTGATCTAGATAATCTGGACTTAACTGTCCTAGACTTCCTTAACATCCCTAGCCCACACATTACGCCTTACCATATGCTTGATATTTATAAAAAAATCAAGGAAACAGCTGGACAATATGACGGGGTGGTTATCACCCACGGAACAGATACCCTGGAAGAAACAGCCTACTTCCTAGATACCATGAACATCCCTGAAATTCCAATCGTCATAACTGGTGCCATGCGTTCGTCAAACGAGCTAGGAAGCGATGGTGTCTACAACTATCTCTCAGCCCTTCGTGTCGCAAGCAATGACAAGGCTGCCGATAAGGGTGTCCTAGTCGTTATGAACGATGAAATCCATGCGGCCAAGTATGTAACCAAGACTCATACTACAAATGTGGCAACCTTCCACACACCAACCCATGGTCCACTAGGCATCATCATGAAGCATGATATCCTCTGGTTCAAAACTGCTGAGCCTCGTGTTCGCTTTGACTTGGAACAAATTACAGGAACAGTACCAATCATAAAAGCCTATGCTGGAATGGGGATTGGAGATGGTATCATCAGTCTCCTAGACCCTGAAAAGATTGACGGCGTGGTTATCGAGGCCCTAGGTGCTGGAAACCTCCCACCACTAGCTGCAAGAGAAATTAAGTCACTTATGGACAAGGGAGTTCCCGTTGTACTCGTTTCCCGTTGCTTTAACGGTATCGCCGAACCAGTCTACGCCTACGAAGGGGGAGGCGTTAAACTCCAAGAAGATGGCGTTATGTTTGTCAAAGAACTCAATGCACCAAAAGCCCGCCTCAAACTCCTCATCGCACTTAGTGCAGGACTGGAAGATCAAGAATTGAAAGATTATATCGAGGGGTAAAACATGAAACTTAGCATTGAAGCAACTGATAAATTGGAAAACAAAGATTTCCACTATGAACTAATCGTCTCACAGACACATGTCGCCATGGTCTGTGGTACTGTGCTAGCCAGTCTAGCCCTGATGGCATGGATGAAGAAAAAATAAAAAAAGCTTGAAGCATCGTCACTAGAAAAGTGACTGAACTGCTTCAGGCTTTTAGTTTTCTTCGTCTGGTCTATATTCAAGAATATCTCCTGGTTGACAATTCAACTCCTTACAAATAGCGTCCAGTGTTGTAAAACGGATTGCCTTGGCCTTGCCTGTCTTAAGAACCGAGAGATTGGCTGGGGTAATACCAATCCGTTCTGCAAGCTCACCCGAGCGCATCTTCTTCTTAGCAAGTTCAACGTCCAAATTGACAATAATCATAAGCCCTCCTAAATCGTATACTCATTTTCCTCAGCAATGGCATTAGCCTTAGTCAAAATCATAGAAACAGCATATAGAACAAAACTAACTAGCAAATAACTGATGTTAAAGAAACTATAACTCTGGTTGCCTGTTCCAAATGTAAAGATACCATTATTGATAAAGGCCCCAAGAACTAGCAAATGCGCTGACCAGCGAACCAACTTAGCATTTTTAGCGATGAAAATATCAGAACGATACAGATTAATCAGAAAGGCACGTAGACACAACAAGAATCCTAGGTTGACTGACATACGAAGGAAATCAATGATTGCTGCAAAAAGTGTCAGACTAGTGCTACTACTTTTCACGGTAACTCCTGAACCAAGAAGCATACGCAAACCTTGTTGTAAGAGTCCTTCATGACCAGTCAGGATAAAGGCATCATTAAGAATGGTAATAACAAGACTTAAAAAGCCCGCAAAAAGGAGGACATTAACGAACAAGAGAACACTACGCAAACGTTTTTGTTCTTGCGTTTCCTGGTGACTTTTGGCACTTTTGGCAGACCGCCAACCATAATAACTAGAGCCAGCTAAGGCTAGGACGATTAAAACATAAAATAAGATAGTTTTCATGTGTTACCTCGATTTGTAAATACATTGTGATTTTTTGAAGAATAGACTTGAAAAAGCCAAGGTGCATATAGGAGACCTTGACCTCGTTCTAAATCATTAGCTAACTATTAACAGTATTATTATATCGAATATCAATATAAGATACTAGTTTATAGATAAGATTTTACTACTTTTCAAATAAGATTTGTTCAATGATTCAAAAAACAGAAAAACCAGCCAAGAAAATCTCAACTGGTTAGCTTACTTATGTTAATCGCCTAGACTGGTCATTCTTCCGTCTAGACTTTTTATGAGTTTAAGAAGAGGGATTCTACGTTATGAAAAAAGGAAAAAGGGATTTTGGAAAATGAGGAATGAAAGTTGTAGAATATGGGTAAATTTGGCCTCTTCCTAGCATCAATACTAGTTTTGATAAACCTTAAAGTCTTGAGGATGCTTCTGGAAATTTCGGTTGTAGGTTACTTTAATTTTTACTGTCATTGTTATGTCCTCCTTTTTAGGAATGGTTTGGCCTAGCCAAAACGTTTTATTATCAAAACCTATCTCGTTTTGATGGTTTTATTATAGATTGCCTAACTTAAAGAAAGCTTGTAATAAGCTTGAAGGAAACTTAAAACTCTCAGTGAGTTTACTGAGAGTTTTTGTTATCATGGATAAAATAAGGTAAAACCTGCAAAATAAAATATAAGACCTATCATCGTAAGAAAGAAGGCATGGAAGATAGCAAAAAATCGAGATTTAACCGCTTCTTTTCATTGGTTTCCTCCTCAGTCAAACTCACTTTGACTTCTCAAATGAACTTCTATCACCTGCCAACCAGGATTCTCACGCCAGTTAGGGTCAGATACAATTTGACTGGCCACACGCCTTGCTTCTTCTAGGATATTATAGTCTTCCACAATATCAGCCACTTGAAATTCAGGAATTCCTGACTGACGTGTTCCAAAGATTTCTCCTGAACCACGCATTTTAAGGTCCTCTTCTGCTAGAACAAAACCATCCGTAGTCTCACACATGGCCTGCATGCGTTTTTTCCCGGTATCATTTTTAGGATTAGCCACTAAAACACAGTAGGACTGCTTATCGCCACGACCTACACGGCCGCGAAGCTGGTGAAGCTGGCTAAGTCCAAAACGATCCGCATCCATAATGACCATAACCGTAGCATTTGGCACGTTAACTCCCACTTCAATAACTGTGGTTGATACTAAAATTTGAGATTTTTTGTCCTTGAAATCTTGCATAATTTGGTCTTTTTCATCATTTTTCATGCGACCGTGCATCAGAGCCACTGTAGCTGAATCCCCAAAGAAATCTGTGAGTTCCTGATGAAGGGCCACAGCATTTTTCAAATCAAGAGCCTCAGACTCTTCAATCAAAGGTGAAATAAAATAGACCTGAGCATCTTTTTCCAACTCACCCTTAATCCAAGCCAACACGGTATCTAGTTGCTCATGTTTAACCCAACGGGTAATAATAGGCTTACGCCCTGCTGGCATCTGGTCAATGATTGACACATCCATCTCCCCAAAGGCAGTGATCGCCAAGGTCCTAGGAATAGGTGTCGCTGTCATCATAAGGACATCAGGATTATCACCTTTCTCACGGAAAATACGACGTTGATTAACCCCAAAACGGTGCTGCTCATCAGTAATTACTAGCCCAAGCCTGTGATAAGTCACTGTATCCTGAATCAGTGAGTGAGTCCCCACGATCATCTGAGCCTCCCCAGATTCGATTTTGGAAAGAGCTACTTTTTTGTCCGCCGCCTTCATCCCAGAAGTTAGGAGCACTACCTCTAGATCAGGAAAAAAACCTTGCAAACTCTGATAGTGCTGCTCTGCTAAGATTTCCGTAGGCACCATGAGGGCAGACTGCAATCCTGCCGTGTAGGCTCCATACATGGCAAGGCTAGCGATAACTGTTTTTCCTGAGCCCACATCTCCCTGCAAGAGACGGTTCATATGAGCACCAGATTTCATATCAGCTAGGATTTCCGATAAACTGCGCTGTTGGGCTTCTGTCAAAGGGAATGGTAATTCTGCAATTTTGGCTTTGATTTTGGCTTCATCGTAAGCAATTGCTAGACCATTGGTTTCGGACTTATTCTCAGCCTTCAGCACCTGTAAGTTCATCTGGAAATAAAAGAGCTCCTCAAACTTGGTTCTACGTAGAGCCTGCTTATATTCAGCCAAATCTTTCGGAAAATGCATGGCATGCACAGCCTCTTGGCGTCCCATGAGACGATACTTGTCCATAAGCACCTGTGGGAGACTCTCCTCCAATAAATTCAAGGCCCCACTATCAAAAGCTGCCTTTATAGCCTTTATCAGCTGGGCCTGACTAACACCCTGGGTCACATGGTAAACTGGCTGCATGTCGTCCTCAACTTGAGCTAATACTTTCATACCAGTCACTGCAGACTTCTTCTGGTCCCATTTTCCAAAAATAGCCACTTCTGCCCCCATCTCAATCTTGTCCACAAGATAAGGCTGATTGAAGAAACTAATGGCAATCACTGCCTCTCCTTGCTTGATTTTAAAACTCAGACGATTACGTTTAAAGCCATAATACTGCACATTGGCAGGTGTCACCACCGTTCCCGTAATAACAGCCTTTTCGCCATCCATCAGTTCAAAGATAGACTTACTCTTAAAATCTTCATATCGGAAAGGAAAATAAAGCAAGAGGTCCCCAACCGTGTGCAAATCTAATTTGGTAAATTTTTCAGCGGACTTAGGACCAAAGCCTTTCAAATCCGCAATTGGTGAATCTAGTCGAATCATATTCTCTATCATTTCTATCGTGTTCTTCTCCTCGTGAAAGAGGAAGCCTTATCAGCTATTATAACACATGAAAATGGTCTTCACTAAAGTCAAAAAATCCAGTATCAAACTGGATTTCTATTTATTTATATCAATCATAGCTACGAGGTACACGATCACTAAGCAAACAAAGAACTTCGTAGTTGATAGTGCCACGTTTTTCAGCCACCTCTGTCGCAGTGATGCTTGCTCCCCCATTTTCACCCATAAGAGTGACAGGAGTCCCTAGGGGATAAACCTTAGGAAGGCGAACAGTGATCTGGTCCATAGACACGCGCCCAACAATAGGACAAAGCTGTCCATCCACAATAACGTGGAAACCTTGTAAATCTCTGGTCCAACCATCCGCATAGCCAATCGGAATGGTTCCAATAACCTCATCAACTGTCGTCGTATACGTTGCACCATAACCCACATCTTTACCTGCTGGCAGGGTCTTAACATGAACAAGTGCTGTCTCCAAGCTTAAAGCAGGACGAATGTTATATGGAAGGTCTAAAACACTGCCACTAGGATTGAGACCATAGATAACGACACCTAGACGTACCGCATTAAAGACTGTTTCTGCATGCCAGATACTCGTCGCAGAGTTGCTAGCATGTACCAAGCGAGGGCGGTCCACCAAGTTATTAACCAAATCCGTGAAGAAGGCCAATTGACGTTTGAATTTACTATCATCTGCCTCATCAGCCGTTGCAAAATGAGTAAAAATACCTTCGACATCAGCACCAAGATCCTTCAGACCAGCAATCAAGTTATCTGCATCCTCTAGGTTACGTACCCCAATGCGTCCCATGCCTGAATCAATCTTAATATGACAGGTCAAACCAGTCAAATCAAGCCCTTGCTTCTTAGCCATTTCCAACCACTCAAGCGAAGCTACCGTCAGCGTGATGTTTTCTTGAATAGCCAAAGGAACCTCGTCTGGCAAGACGACTCCTAAAATAAGTATCGGTTGCTCTAAGCCAGCTTGACGAAGTTCAAGCGCCTCGTCTAGGTTGGAAACACAAAAACCTTCCACCTGCTTAGACACATGCTTGGCCACTTCAACAGCGCCATGACCATAAGCATTGGCCTTCACAACTGCAAAAGTCTGCACCTGTTTAGGAATATGACTAACCACTTGTTCAATATTTTCTGAAATTGCTGACAGATCAACCTTTGCCAAGGTTGGTCGATGTAAACTCGAAATCATAAGCTATCCTCTTCCAACATCTATCTCTTAGTTTTTTTCTAAAATAACACTTGCCTGAACAAAATCACCGCTATGGGAAATGGAGATAAAAACCTTGCCTTCAAAAGGCGACTGAGTGACCACGGGAGCTCCCTTGTCATTGTTTAGAATTTCAATATCCTTAAAACCAACTGCTCCGATTCCAGTACCCCAGGCCTTTGAAAAAGCTTCCTTACCAGCCCAACGCCCTGCCAGAAATGACATCTGACGATTTCCAGAAAGGGACTCAAAACGCTCCCATTCTCTTGGTGTCAATACTTTCTTTGCAAAATGTGGGTTTCGGTCATAGGCCTTTTTAACTGCTGAAATTTCCTGCAAGTCTATACCATGTCCAAAAATCATAATTATAACGAAAGTCGATTGTGGATTTCACGAATAAGGCTATCTGTCTTATCCCAACCAAGACATGGATCTGTAATTGATTTACCATAAACTTCAGGTGTGTCTTGACGACCATCCTCAAGGTAAGACTCAATCATAAAGCCACGCACGGTATCCGCGATACGCTCATCCCACTCACGGTTAAGAAGGACTTCACGCACAATACGAACTTGCTCCATAAAGTTTTTACCTGAGTTGTCATGGTTAGTATCAACAAGAATAAATGGATTTTCCAGATTAAATGCACTATACTTGTCCAAAGCCTTAACCAAGTCCTCGTAATGGTAGTTAACAATATTCTGACCATTTTCATTGTTGGCACCACGCAGGATAGCGTGAGCAAGTGAGTTACCATCTGTTTTCACTTCAGCGCCATTGTAAAGGAAATGCTGTTGGTTCTGCGCCGCATAGATACCATTAAACATGACATTCAAATTCCCTGACGTTGGGTTCTTCAAGCCAATTGGTACATCAATACCTGAAGCTACAAAGCGGTGTTCTTGGTCCTCAACCGAACGTGCTCCAACAGCGTGGTAGCTAAGTAGGTCATCAAAGAAGGAAAGATTTGACGGATAAAGCATCTCGTCAGCGATTGGAAGGCCTGTTTCAGTAATAATACGTGACTGAAGGTGGCGAACCGCCTTAACCCCAGCAAGAAGGTCTACATCACCCTCTGCATCTGGTTGGTGGATAAGCCCCTTATAACCATCTCCATTAGTACGTGGTTTAGCCGTATAAACACGCATAACAATAAAGATTTTATCTTTCACTTCTTCCTGAAGTTTGGCCAAACGGTGGGCATAATCAAGAACGGCTTCTTCATTGTCGGATGAACATGGACCAATAACCAAGAGAACACGTTTGTCCTCACCCTTGATAATTTTTGCCAAGGTCTCATCATTAGCCTGTTTAGTTACTAGAGCGTCTCCCGTAAGAGCATGTAATTTCCTTACTTCCGCTACATCAATCAGCGGACTATTTTGGTGAATTCCCATTTATTTCCCTCTCTTTGTGAAAAGAGAGCGAACCGCTTGGTCATCCAAACGGTTCACTCCCCATATATGGTTTCTGTTACCTTATTATTTTGACAAAGTATCATGGATTTCACGAATCAATTCTTCTGTCTTATCCCAACCAAGACATGGGTCAGTGATTGATTTACCATAGACATCTGGCGCATCTTGACGGCCATCTTCAAGGTAAGATTCAATCATGAAACCACGTGCAACTTTGTTGATTTTTTCATTCCAATCACGGTTAATCAAGGTTTGACGAACGATACGGATTTGTTCCAAGTAACGTTTACCTGAGTTATCATGGTTTGTATCAATAACGATGAATGGATTTTCAAGGCCCATTTGTTCATAATGTTCGATTGTTTCAAGCACATCATCATAGTAGAAGTTAGGCACGTTTTTACCATATTCATTCGTTGAACCACGAAGAATAACGTGTGCCAATGGGTTACCTGATGTTTCAACTTCTTCACCGTTAAAGAGGAAGTTTTGTTTGTTTTGCGCAGCGTAGATACCGTTAAACATCACGTTAAGGTTCCCTGATGTTGGGTTCTTCATACCAGTTGGAACATCAATACCTGATGCAACAAAACGGTGTTGTTGGTCTTCTACAGAACGTGCACCGATGGCAATATATGACACAAGGTCATCTACCAAAGGAAGGTTTTCTGGGTAAAGCATTTCATCAGCAGTTGTGATACCAGTTTCAGTGATAACACGGTAGTGAAGATTACGTACAGCCTTGATACCATTGATTAGGTTTGGTTTACCTTCAGCATCAGGTTGGTGCACAAGCCCTTTATAACCATCACCATTTGTACGAGGTTTAGCTGTATAAACACGCATAACCATAAAGACTTTATCTTTCACTTCTTCTTGAAGTTTAGCCAAACGGTGAGCATAATCAAGAACGGCTTCTTCATTATCAGATGAACATGGACCAATAACCAAAAGCGTACGGTCATCTTCACCCTTGATGATTGCTTCAAGCTCTTTATCACGAGCTTGTTTCTTGGCAAGGGCTTCACCTGTCAATGTAGTTGATTCTTTAACTGCATCAAAATCAATTTTTTCACTTACTGCTTTAAAAACCATAATAATTACCTATTTCTTTTTATCTAAAACTGTTTACGACCGTGACAATTTTTGAATTTCTTACCAGAGCCACATGGACAGAAGTCGTTACGACCAACCTTACTAAAGTCAATTTCTTGACCATTAGCATCTGCTTGGTGGGCCTGGATATTGCCTGTTGCTGTTGTTGAAACGCGTTCATTAACATGTTCACGAGATTGTTCGTGGATTTGTGCTTTCATCATCGTACGAGTCACATCATACTCAATAGCACCAATCATATCTTGGAACATCTTGAAACCTTCAGATTGATATTCAACGATTGGGTTGTTTTGCGCATAACCACGCAAACCAACGGCGTTACGTAATTGATCAAGGGCATCAATGTGGTCTGTCCACTTATTATCAACAACCATCAAAATCAAGACTTTTTGGAACTCACGGATAGCTTCCTCTGAACGTAATTTCTTGATTTGACGATTATAAACATCGTCTGCTAACTCAGTCAGATAAACCTTGATAGCATCATAATTAACACTACGTTTCGTTACCTCTCCCACTTCTTGTAAATCTTCAAGTGAGATGGCATTCTCAGGAACCAGGGCCTGACGTGCAAAGTTCAAGATACCTTTAAGAGCTTCTTCTTGATCGTTGCGACTGTGCCCATCAACCGTACGGTTAATAGTACGCTTGATCATAGCCTTGATTTCAGGTTCAAGGTCACGCTCTGCTGTAATAACATCATAACGCTCAGCATAGATGATTTCACGCTGTTCACGCATAACGTCATCGTACTGAAGGACTTGTTTACGAGTATCGTAGTTATTCCCTTCGACACGTTTTTGAGCTGATTCCACTTGACGGGTCAACATACGTGATTTGATAACAATATCTTCGTCATCAGCGTTCAAACGTTCCAAGACATGCTTGATACGGTCAGAACCGAAACGACGCATCAATTCATCTTCAAGAGATAAGTAGAATTGAGACTCCCCTGGATCCCCTTGACGTCCCGCACGACCACGCAACTGGTTGTCGATACGACGGCTTTCGTGACGCTCTGTACCAATGACACAGAGTCCACCAAGGTCAAGAACACCTTCACCAAGTTTGATGTCAGTACCACGGCCGGCCATATTGGTCGCAATCGTAACAGCACCACGTTGACCTGCATTCATAATAATATGTGCTTCTTTTTCGTGGTTCTTGGCATTAAGCACTTCGTGAGGAATACCTGCGTCAACCAACATCTTAGAAATCAAGTCAGATGTTTCAACGGCAACCGTACCAACAAGGACTGGCTGCCCCTTCTCATAACGACGCTTAACATCTTGTACCACAGCACGGAATTTAGCATCCAAGGTTGAGTAAAGAAGGTCGTCATGGTCAATACGTTGAATTGGACGGTTTGTTGGAATTGGGATGATTCGCATGTTATAGATTTCACGGAATTCATCTTCTTCAGTCTTACCAGTACCAGTCATACCTGACAATTTCTTGTACATACGGAACATATTTTGGTAAGTGATTGAGGCAGAAGTCTTAGTTTCCTCTTGGACTGGTACACCTTCTTTAGCCTCGATAGCTTGGTGGAGCCCATCTGAGAAACGACGACCTTCCATGGTACGACCAGTAAATTGGTCAACGATAAGGATTTCTTGCTCAGGACTTACCACGTAGTCAATATCATGCAACATGATATAGTTGGCACGAAGGGCATTGTCAATATAGTGAGTCAAGGCAACATTGTCAATATCGTATAAGTTGTCCAAGTTGAAGAATTCTTCAGCCTTGTCAATACCTGAGTCATTCAAACCAATCGTTTTTGTTGGAATATCAATGGCATAATCATCTTCTGTCAAGGTCTTAACAAAGGCATCTGCACGATGATACAACTGGTTAGTTTCTGAACTTACAGGACCTGATACAATCAATGGTGTACGGGCTTCATCAATAAGAACCGAGTCAACCTCATCGACTAAGGCATAATTCAATGGACGTTGTACCATATTTTCCTTACGAACAACCATGTTATCACGAAGATAGTCGAAACCTACCTCTGAGTTGGTCGAGTAAGTGATATCACAGTTATAAGCTTCACGTTTTTCAGCTGGTGATTTAGCTGAAAGGTTAATCCCTACTGACAAACCAAGCCAACTATAAAGCTCACCCATTTCAGTCGCGTCACGCTCTGAAAGGTATTCGTTAACGGTGATAACGTGTACACCTTCACCTGAAATAGCATTCAAGTAAACAGGCATTGTCGCAGTAAGGGTTTTCCCTTCCCCTGTACGCATCTCCGGTACGTCACCATGGTGGAGCACAATACCACCCATAATTTGCACACGATATGGGAAAAGTCCAAGAACACGTTTCGCTCCCTCACGAACAACCGCAAATGCCTCTGGCAAGAGTTGATCTAGACTTTCTCCGTTTTGATATCGTTGTTTAAATTCTTCTGTTTTTGCCTGAAGTTCTTCATCTGAAAGAGCCGCCATTGCATCAGCATAGCTCTCAACTTTCTTGGCAGTTTTTTCTAGTTTTTTAATTTCGCCTTTATCATTTTCAATGATTTTGCGTAATATATTTGCCATCTTTTTTCCTTTCGACAGTCTTTATCTCCATATTTTACCACAAATGCCCCTTTTAAACAAGAAATCACTCAAGTATTGACAAAGAAAAAAGCCCCATTTTAAAGGCTTTCACAACAGATTAGCAAATAAACAAAAACTTCTTTATTAGATTCACTGAAAATATCGACAATAACACTTCAAGGCTATTTCTCAGTGATTTCTTGATTCTCTAAGAAATCCTCAAAGTCATGTAAGAGATTTTCAAAGGCCTGTTCAAAGAAAGCTCTATCACTACTACTATAAGCCTTCATAATCATAGGACTGGCCTCAAAATCCACGTAAAATTCGTATTCCAGAACACCATTTTCCCAGTAAAATTTGATGCTAGGGGAGGCCGTTTTTTCACCGCACATCCCAGGAATAGCCCGTTGTAAGCCATAAATGTGGTCTCCATAGTCTTTCAGACGATAGTAAGCTCCCTCAAAATAATAGGATTTGCCGATTTCAATACGCTCAAATAGTGCAGCTAAAACTTTTTCATTACTCATACTTAAGCCTCATTAGGGTGACTGACAATCATCTCCAATTGTCCATCAATTTCCCAATCTGTCACATCATTTGGAAGAATGAAGTGATCACCTTTTTTTAGACAATAAATGCGTGAATCGATAGTCATAGTCCCATTGCCAGAAAGTACTGAACAAAGCAAATAAGGAGCTGATTGTTTGAAGTCAACCAAGCCATTGAGTTTCCATTTATATACGGCGAAGAAGGAGTTTGATGTCAAACAAGTCGACTCTAATTGCAAGGTCTTAACAGTTGCTGGGACGCTATTTTCTGGGTCCCCTAGATCCAAGACATCAAGAGACTGTTGAATATGAAGCTCACGTTTATTGCCCTGATCATCCCTACGATCAAAATCATAGACACGGTAAGTGGTGTCGCTAGATTGTTGAGTTTCTAAGATCAGGATACCTGGACCAATAGCATGCATGGTACCACTTGGTACAAAGAAAAAGTCACCTTTCTTAACAGGAGTTTTCGACAAAAGCCCATCCCAATCACCCGCTTCAATCAAAGCTGCCAGCTCTTCCTTGGTCTGAGCCTTGTGGCCATAGATAATTTCGGCGCCCTCTTCGGCGTCAATAATATACCAACACTCCGTCTTTCCTAGTTCACCTTCATGCTCCATACCATAGGCATCGTCTGGGTGTACCTGCACTGACAGCCAATCATTAGCATCCAAAATCTTGGTCAATAAAGGAAATACACTCGCCTTTGGATGTCCAAAAAGTTCTGGTTTATCCTTGTAAAGCTCTGCCAGATGAAAACCAGCATACTTTCCATTTTTGACATAGGATACACCATTAGGATGAGCAGAGATTGCCCAGTATTCGCCAGTGTGTTCACTGGAAATATCATAACCAAATTCTGTCTTAAGGCGATTACCTCCCCAGATTTTTTCATGCATTGGCGAATCTAAAAATAAAGGTTCCATTACATCCTCCTGTATAGAGCAAAACGCCTTAAGATCATGTCTTAAAGCGATTTTACATATTTTGCTTATTTGCGTGAGTGTTTGTCAGCTACATCTTTGGCAAGTGCAAAGTTACCAAGCGTCGCAGAGCCATTACCTGAAACAGCCGGTGTCACAATATATTCAGTCACGTCTGGCACTGGAAGGTAACCATTCAAAAGAGTTGTGAATTTTTCACGGACACGACGAAGCATGTGTTCTTGTCCCATAACACCACCCCCAAAGACGATAACTTCTGGACGGTAGAGCACAGTTGCCTGGACAGCAGCTTGAGCAATGTAGTAAGCTTGAACATCCCAAACCTCAGAATTTTGCTCAATCAATTCGCCACGAATACCTGTTCGAGCTTCGAGTGATGGTCCAGCAGCCAAACCTTCCAAACATCCGCGGTGGAATGGACAAGTTCCGTTAAATTCATTGGAAACATCATTTGGGTGAAGAGGTACATATACGTGACCAGCTTCAGTGTGACCCATACCACCAATGAACTCACCATTTTGAATAGCACCGGCTCCAATACCAGTTCCGATAGTGTAGTAAACAAGACTCTTAACACCTTTACGAACAAGTGTCTCACCATAAGCAGATGAGTTAACATCAGTCGTAAAGTAGAAAGGAATATTAAACTCTTTAGCAATCAAACCAAGAAGGTCGACATTTGACCAATGTGGTTTTGGTGTTGAAGTCACAAAACCATATGTTTCAGAATTTGGATCAACATCAATTGGTCCAAATGAACCAATTGCAATTCCAGCCAATTGATCTTCATAACGTTTGAAAAATTCAATCGTACGATCAATTGTTTCATAAGGTGTTGTTGTTGGGAATTGCGTTTTTTCAATGACTTGGAATTTCTCATCACCAACAGCACAAACAAACTTTGTACCACCAGCTTCCAAGCTTCCGTATAGTTTAGCCATATGTAAAGCTATCTCCTTTTATGATCAATAAATAACTATCTTATTACTATTATAAAGAAAAGCAAGATAAAAGACAATCTAAATAAAAGCATATTTAAGCTGCTACAAACTTGGCTTCATATCACTCTTCTTTATAAAACATTCAACTAAAAAAGCCGAAACAGCTTCGACTTTTCTAGCGTATTATTTAACTGCGATGAAGTCAGCACCCTCAGCAACTGAACCAGTTGCTACTGATGAAACATCTTCGAAGTCTGCAGTGTTTGTAACGATAACCATAGTTGTATCGTCAAGACCTGCTTCAGTGATAACTGAGCTATCGAAGGTAGCCAAGACATCACCTTTTTTAACACGTTGATTTGCTTGAACCTTAGCATCAAATCCTTTGCCATCAAGTGAGACAGTATCGATACCGATGTGGATAAGCACTTCAGCACCTTTATCAGATTTAAGTCCGTAAGCGTGACCTGTTGGGAAGGCAATTTGCACTTCACCGTCAAATGGTGCAACAACTTGGTTACCTGAAGGTTTGATAGCGGCACCTTTACCCATAGCTCCTGAAGAGAAGACTGGGTCATTTACATTTTCCAAAGCTACAACTTCACCTTTAAGTGGAGCAGCGATTGTTTCAGCTTGTAATGCAACTGGAGCTGATTCTGCAGATGCAATATCTTCAGCAACAACTTCTTTTTGAGCTTCAACTTCTTCCTCTTTATAACCAAAGAGCCAAGTAAGAACGAAACCAAGAGCAAGTGTTACAAGTACCATGATCACATACTTAAGTACTTGACCGTTTAGGTAAAGAAGAGTACCAGGAACGATTGTTACACCAAATCCTGTACCAGCAAGGTTAAGGATTGATGCCAACCAACCACCGGCAGCACCAGCGATAAGCCCCATGATAAATGGTTTACCGAAACGAAGGTTAACCCCGAAGATAGCTGGTTCAGTGATACCAAGTACCGCTGAAAGAGTTGCAGGGAAAGCAAGAGCTTTCAACTTAGAATCTTTAGTTTTAACACCCACTGCAAGTGTCGCACCAGCTTGGGCAGTCATAGCAGCTGTGATGATAGCGTTAAGTGGGTCTTTACCAGTATTAGCAATGAGGTTAGCTTCAAGCAAGTTAAAGACGTGGTGAACCCCTGTAACGACGATAACTTGGTGAACTCCACCAAGAACAAGACCAGCAAGACCAAATGGCAAGTTAAGAATCCATTCTGTAGCAGCAAGAACATAGCTTTCAACAGTATGGAAGACAGGGCCAATGATAAAGAGAGCCAAGGCTGACATTACAGCAAAGACGATAAGTGGACGCAAGAGAAGGTCAAGAACGTCTGGAACCCATTTACGAACCCATTGCTCGAACTTAGCACCAAGCAAACCTACGAAGAAGGCTGGAAGCACTGAGTTTTGGTAACCTACTACTGGAATAAAATCAAAGAAGTAGATTGGTTTAGCAGCACCTGATGCAACATCCCAAGCGTTAGGAAGGGCGTTGTTAACCATCATCAAACCAAGAACCAAACCAAGAAGTGGTGAACCACCAAATACGTTAAAGGCTGACCAACAAATCAAGGCTGGGAAGAAGGCGAAGGCTGTATCTGTCAATACAACTGTGTAAGTATAGAAATCAGTAGCAGCAAAAGCTTTTGATGTTGTACCGAACAAACCAAGAACTGTATCGTTATTAATTGCTCCACGGATACCCATAAAAAGACCAGTCGCTACGA
The DNA here is from genome assembly GCF_001069025.1 of Streptococcus sp. 1004_SSPC. Classification (NCBI taxonomy): domain Bacteria; kingdom Bacillati; phylum Bacillota; class Bacilli; order Lactobacillales; family Streptococcaceae; genus Streptococcus; species Streptococcus sp. 1004_SSPC. The sequence goes on from NZ_JWGQ01000011.1 coordinate 51,830, forward strand.
TTGCTGGAAGCAATGGAACGAAAACATCACCGAACGAACGGATAGCACGTTGGAACCAGTTTCCTTGTTTAGCAGCCTCTGCTTTTTGTTCGTCTTTAGATGCTGTTGGAAGACCTTGAGCAACGACTTCGTCGTAAATCTTGTTAACAGTACCTGTACCAAAAATCATTTGGTATTGACCTGAGTTAAAGAAAGCACCTTGAACTTTTTCAATGTTCTCAGCCTTTTCTTTATTGATTTTGTTTTCATCTTTGACCATCACACGTAGACGAGTCGCACAGTGAGCAACACTGTTGACGTTTTCACGTCCACCGAGGGCATCGATGACTTCTTTTGCAATTTGTTTGTTATCCATTTGCAAAATTCTCCTTAATAAAATTTAATATGAAAGCGTTTAGCTTTTCTTTACGATAACTATTTTAGCATCTTTTTGTCATATGTCAACCGTTTAGCATATTTTTTTGTTTTTTTATGATAAATCGTTGATTTTTCTAGGTAAAACGTTTACTATATTACTAACAAATAGATTAGGAGATCCCTTTATATGAATCTACCAACAGAAGTTCGTTACCGTCCATACGCAGATTGGACAAACGAAGAAAAAACAAAAATTAAAGAAAATGTCGCTAAATCACCTTGGCGTGCAAGCTACCATATCGAACCAGAAACAGGGCTTCTTAATGATCCAAACGGTTTTTCTTACTTTAATGGTAAGTTCCAACTTTTCTACCAAAGTTGGCCATTTGGAGCTGCTCATGGTTTGAAACAATGGGTGCATACTGAAACTGAAGATTTGGTTCACTTTACAGAAACTGGTGTCAAACTCTTGCCAGACCATGAAAATGATAGCCACGGTGCCTACTCAGGTTCTGCTTATCAAATTGGTGATAAACTCTTTATCTTCTACACAGGTAACGTTCGTGATGACAATTGGGTTCGTGACCCACGCCAAATCGGTGCCTGGATGGATAAAGACGGCAAAATCGAAAAATTAGACAAGGTTCTTATCAAGCAACCTGCTGACGCTACTGAGCACTTCCGTGACCCTCAAATCTTCGATTACAAGGGACAATTCTACGCTATCGTAGGTGCTCAAAACCACGATAAACACGGTTTTATCAAACTTTACAAGGCAGTAGACAATGATGTCGAAAACTGGGTTGAAGTTGGAGACCTAGACTTTGATGGCACTGGCTCAGAATACATGATTGAGTGTCCTAACCTTGTCTTTGTAGATGGTAAACCTGTTCTTCTTTATAGCCCACAAGGTCTTGATAAAGCTGAACTTGACTACGACAACATTTACCCTAACACTTATAAGATTTTCCAAGATTTCGACACTGAGAAACCTGCCCTCGTTGATGGCACACCAATTATCAACTTGGACTATGGATTCGAAGCATACGCGACTCAAGGCTTTAACACTCCAGATGATCGTGCCCTTATTGTTAGCTGGATTGGTCTCCCAGACGTAGACTATCCAACTGACAAATACGACTACCAAGGTGCTATGAGCTTGGTTAAAGAATTATCTATCAAAGATGGTAAACTCTACCAATACCCAGTAGAAGCTATTACAAGCTTACGTGCTAGTCAAGAAGATTTCTCTGAAAAAACGGCAACAACTAACACTTACGAGCTTGAACTTAACTTTGAAGCTAACAGCCAAACAGAACTTGTCCTCTTTGCAAACCAAGAAGGAAACGGCTTGTCACTTACTGTTGATACTGAGAACGGAAAAGTTATCCTTGACCGTTCTAAAGCTGGTGAACAATATGCTACTGACTTTGGAACAAGTCGTGAATGTACACTTGATGCCGGTCAAGCTGCAACCGCAAACATCTTTGTAGATAACTCAATCGTTGAAATTTTCTTCAACAAAGGTGAGAAAGTCTTCACTAGTCGTGTTTTCCCAAGTGCAGAACAAACTGGTATCAAAGTAACATCAGGAAACGTTTCTGGACACTACTTCGACTTGAAATACTAGGGTGATTTATGGTCGCAAAGCTTACTGACGTTGCCGAACTAGCTGGTGTGAGCCCAACCACAGTTTCTCGCGTCATAAACAAAAAGGGCTACCTCTCACAGAAGACCATTGACAAAGTTCACGCTGCTATGCAAGAACTCAACTATAAACCTAATAATTTAGCTCGAGGTCTTCAAGGAAAGTCGGCCAAACTCGTTGGCTTGATTTTCCCAAATATTTCCAATGTATTTTATGCCGAACTTATTGAACGTCTTGAGGATGAACTCTTTAAGCAAGGCTATAAAACCATTATTTGTAATAGTGAGCACGATCCTAACAAGGAGAGGGACTATTTGGAGATGCTTGCCGCCAACCAATGTGATGGCATCATCTCGTCTTCTCACAATCTTGGTATCGAAGATTATGAAAAGGTTGAAGCTCCTATCATTGCCTTCGACCGTAATCTGGCCCCAAAGATTCCTATTATCTCATCTGATAACTTTGAAGGAGGAAAATTAGCCGCAAAAGCCTTAGTCAAGGCTGGTTGCCAGCGTATTGTCATGATTACAGGTAATGATAATTCAGATTCTCCAACTGGACTCCGTCAACTTGGGTTCAATTACGAATTGAATAAACACGGTATTGTCTGCCCTGTCCCAAACGATTTATCTCTCATGCGACGAGAATTGGAAATCAAATCTATTATTTCTCGTGAAAAACCGGATGGTATCTTTGTCTCAGATGATTTAACAGCTATCTTAGTTATGAAAGTAGCTAGACAACTAGAACTTTCCATCCCCAATGACTTAAAAATCATCGGTTACGACGGTACTGCCTTTATCCGACACTTCTATCCAGAGCTAGCAACCATCCAACAGCCTTTGGATGAAATTGCTAAACTTTGTGTCGAAATTCTTTTGAAGAAAATCAAAGGCGAAATAGTCAGTCGTGATTATGTGCTACCAGTAAATTTGATTTCTGGTGGCAGTATATAAATAAAAGTCGCAAGAAATCTCCGTTTGCGACTTTTTCTTGAGCTTAGTTATCAAAAAAAGAAGTTGAAACAGCAATCAACTTCTTTTTCTTATGCTTCGTCTGTCACAAACTGACTAAGAACACCATTAATGAACTTAGCAGATGTTTCATCAGAATATTTTTTAGCAATTTCAATAATTTCATTGATAGCCACACGTCCTGGTGTCTCTTCAAAAGACGTGATTTCATAAAGTCCCAAACGAAGGAGAGTACGATCTGTCACAATCAAACGTGAAAGACTCCAACCTTCTTTCAATTTTTCTTCAATTTGACTATCAAGTTGAGCCAACTCTTCACGGACGCCTGTTACTAGGCTAAGGAGAAAAGCTGGTACATCAACTTCAGTTTCTTCGTCAATTGGCTTGTCATAAGTGTAAGCGAAATGTGCTTGTTCCAGAGCTTCACCACCAAATTCAAGGGCAAAAAGCGTTTGAAAAGCACGCTCACGAAGGTCACGACGTGAATCTTTAAAGATATTAGTCATTCAAAAAATCCTCGTTAAACAATTCAGCCAAGTCCGGTTTTTGCGACTTTTCAGTAACAATAGATTCAACGTGAACGTTGACTTCTGAAATTGACACTTCGGCCATATCATAGACAGCTGCTTTAACAGCCTTTTGAATCTCAATTGAAACCGCAGGCACATTAACGCCATACTGAAGAGAAACGTAGATATCAGCGTTTACTGTACCATCTTCCTCAGTTTGAAGATAAACACCACGTCCCAAGCTTGTTTTGCTGAGACTATCTGTAACGTTTTTGTTTTGAAGGGCGTAAACACCGTCCACTTTAGTTGCAGCGATACCAGTAATCACTTCAAGAACACGAGGAGCAATTACGATTTCACCGATATTTTCTGTAGTCATCGCATATTTCCTTTCCGTTAGTTTGGAAAATAAAGCTTTCAAACCAGTGGTTCGAAAGACTTAGTTAGGCTTAGGCACGTGATACGTAAGTACCTTCAGCTGTGTTGATAACCAATTTTTGACCAGCTTCGATAAAGTCTGGAACGTTAACCACAAGACCAGTTTCAAGTGTTGCAGGTTTACCTGAACCTGTAACTGTTGCACCTTTGATTGATGGTTGTGTTTCAGTAACTGTCAATTCAACAGTTGTTGGCACTTGCACACCGATAACTTCTGTTCCGTAGAATTGGATTTTTACGTCTGAGTTTTCAAGGATAAATTTCAATTCTTCTTGAACGTTGGCTACTGGGATTTCATATTGGTCATATGTTTCAGTGTTCATGAAGTATGCAGTATCATCCATTTGGTACAAGTATTGTGCTGGTACTGTTTCGATGATTGCTTGTTCAAATTTTTCTTCTGGACGGTAGCTAGTGTCAAAAGTTGAACCTGAGCGAACATCACGCAATTTCATACGCATGATTGTGTTACCTTTACCAGGTTTGTGGTGGCTAGCTTCAAGAACTTTGATCAATTTGCCATCACTTGTTACGAAAGTCATACCCGCACGGAGTTTACTTGCTTCAATCATTATTAAATACCTCTTTGTAAAAATTATTATCAGTTTATTCTACCATAAATGACAGCATGGCTCAAATGTTTTATAGAATCAGACCTAAAACCTAAGATTTTCCAAGGAAAATCTAGTCATCCATCCCCAAGTGTACCTCTGGAACATCATGTTGCACATAAGAGACTCCCTTTTGTTCCATCAACTCAATCGCAAAGGCGTGGGGGCGATAATTAGCCTTATAAGTAATCTTAACAACGCCAGCCTGAAGGAGAGCTTTGGTGCAGTTAATACAGGGAAAATGCGTCACATAAATTTCTGTATTTTTAGTAGAAATCCCCTCTTTGGCACACTGGATAAGAGCGTTCATCTCCGCATGGACCGTACGAATACAGTGACCATCTTCCATGTAGTGACCAACCTCATTACAGTTATCTGTCTCAGAGACTCCACCGTTATAACCTGTAGCAATAATGCGGTTGTCCTTGACCAAAACAGCACCAACAAAGGCACGGTCACAGGTAGAACGTTTAGAAATCAGCTCTGCATTAGCCATAAAATAGTCTTGCCAAGATAGACGGTTTGGCATAAAATATTCCTCCAAATCTTAGAGTACAATCAATTCCTTAGGTGCAAGAGTAATCAATTCGCAACCATTTTTAGTAATAATGATATCATCTTCAATACGAACACCGTATTTGTCAGCCAAATAAATACCTGGTTCATCCGTCAAGACCATACCAGCTTCGATAGTCTCATCAGAATTACCGAAGTAAGGAATCTCGTGAATATCAAGACCGATACCATGTCCAATACCATGTGTAAAGTAGTCGCCGTATCCCGCTTCGACAATAACATCACGCGCAACCTTATCATAGTCACGACGTGTCATACCAGCCTTAGCTGCGTCAATCAAGGCCTGGTTAGAACGTAGAACGATATCATAAATTTCACGCTCCTCATCAGTGGTGTCACCAATATGGATAGTACGAGTCATATCACTAACATAGTGATTGTAGTAACAACCAAAGTCCATAGTCAAAGTTTCTCCTGACTGAATGACCTTGTCTGAAGCAACACCGTGAGGCATAGCTGAACGGTAACCTGAAGCAATGATAGACTCAAAGGAAATACCTGAAGCTCCATATTCACGCATACGGAAATCTAGGAAGTTAGCCACTTGTAGTTCTGTTGTTTGACCTGGTTTGATAAAATCAAGCACATCTGTAAAGGCACGGTCTGAGATAGAACAAGCCTTACGGATAGTTGCCAATTCTTTTTCGTCCTTGATCATACGCAACTCTTCCATGAAGTTACTTTGTGGTGACAAAGTGTAGCCTTCAAAAATCGCTTGAAGACCTTGATAGTAAGCAAATGATACCTGATTGTCAAAACCTATTGTCTCCAGTTTATCAGCCCCGATAATTTTAACAATATCCTTAAGTGGATCCTTACTTTCAATAATATCAAAGCCATGCACGGATTGTTTGGCAATGAGGGTATAACGTGAATCGGTTAAGAAGAGGCGACGATTCTTAGTGATGAAGACAGTCGCATTTGTCCCCCAGAAATCTGTCAAATAATAAATATTGTTTTGTCCTGTCACCAACAAGGCATCAAGGCCTGATTGGGCAAGTTTAGCATCAAATCGTTCAAGTCTACGTTGCATTTGAATGACTCCTTTGGTATTTTAGGTTAATTATACCAAATTCTCAGATTTTAAAGGACGAAATTGATACTTTATCGTGTTTTTTTGATGGCATTAAGAAAAAGCCAGATGAAATTCTGACTTTATAAGCACTACACATAGGCTCGCTTTTCGTAGATAGTTGGCGCAAAGAGGAGCAAAACCAAAGTCCAAGCAAACAAAACAAAGGCTTCGCGAAGACTGAAGAACTGTTGACCGCTAGTAAAGACTGCTCGCATAAAGCTAAATGGCACATAAGTCATCAACTTAGTTATGGTATCCCCTAAACTAGCCAAATAGAGCGTAAAGAAAGTCATTCCTGTTACACCAAAATAGGTCATTACAAAGGCTGTCAAGGTACTTTTTACAAACAATACAAGTAAGGAGGAAACCATATAAATAAAGGCTCCATAGAGTAGAAAATCAATATAGATGCCTCTGATATAATCCCACAAAGGAAAATCGACATGTTGCACAGAATACTTGTAGAAGGCCAACTCCAAAACCAAAATAGTAGCAGCAACTATAGACAACACAAGGAAACTTAAGAGTTTTCGAAGAATAACCTCGCATCCAGATAAGGAAGACACCCGAATCATATTAATTGTTCGATTCTGAAATTCTCGTCCAAGACTAGATACTGCTAAATAAACAAAGACGATATCCACGATAAAAGAATAACTGGCAACAATCGCAGATGGACCAAGGTAATCTCCCCTATAGCCATCACATAAGATTACAATTGCACCAATCAAGGCTACCAATCCGAGACAAATAAAGACACTCCTCGTCACACATTCCTGCTGTAAAAATACGGTTCTCAATTTACTTTTCATTGAATAGCACCTCACTTAATCCTTCTTTTTCATAAGTAAAAGGAATCCCCTCCCTATCCATAACCTGCTTAACAGCTGCTAATCCTTTGACTAAGATATCATGCTTTTGTCGTTCAAAAGGTAGACCATTTAATTTGAGCAGAGACATCAATGACTTCAAACTTAAATCCTCAGTATAAATCTTGTATTTAACATTATCACTATCATCTAAGTAAATCAGCTTATGATTCCTCAACAAATAGTTTTTCGTACAAACCTGCTCAAGATTAGACAAGATATGACTCGAGATAATAAAGGTTAGACCATGATTTTTCGCTAACTTTTTAATTAATGTGAGAAGACTGTTGATTCCATTAGGATCCAGACCATTTGTAGGCTCATCAAGAAGGATAAGTTCATCTGAAGCAATTAAGGCGATAAACAACCCCACACGTTGCTTCATTCCCAAAGACAATTTGGAAGCCTTGCGTTTAAGATAGGCTGCCACCTCCAACTCGTCCTTATAACGGTCAATCAATGCGTAATCTTTACTGTACAATTTACAATAGAATTTAAGATTAGCTTCAACAGTCATGTTAGGATATAGAGCCGGAGCTTCAATCAAGGCTCCTACAGTTCTTGTTTTTAAGTCAATAATATCCTTGGGTCCTGCCAAAATACCTGAAACTAGTTTCATCAGGGTCGTCTTCCCTGCACCATTATTACCAATCAAACCGGCAATATCCCCCTTCTCTAACGTAAACGAGATATTATCCAAAACGGTTTGCTTTCCAAAACTATAGGTTAAGCCTTTCACCGCTAGCACTGTCATCTTTCTACCTTTCTTTGTTTAAATATATTTCTAATATAAATCTTTAACATCCAAGTGATTAGTTCACCTGAACGATGATAACTTATAACGTTTATTCTTTTTGACTCTCATGAAAATAAGAGTTATTTAATAACCTGCTATCTTATTTTTCTCAGTTTTAAAATCTCAACTGCAATATAACTTACTTGTCCAACTCCATAACCAATGTCATATGCTACATTTCCCCCAACAATTTCAGAAAGCTTATCAAAGGTTAAAGAATCAAATTTATCCATCATCATTGTATCCATATACATTTTCCCTTAACCTCTAAATCCATCTACAAATCCACGACCAAAATCATAAACCGTGTGAGTAACTACTCCGACTCCATATCCTACAGATGAATCAATACTTCCACCAACTACAATTACTAAATCTTTAATATCAATTTTTTGAAATGCATTTTTCATGTTCTCTCCTATTCTTTATTTCATTGACTTCGACTACCTACCACGCATGATGAAAACCTTTTACAAATTCGTTAATAACGTACTTACCATATTTAACTGGATTGAAACCACCACTGATTTGCTCTAAATCATCATTGGACAACACCGTAAATAATTGTTTTTCTTCTAACATTACAAAGCTCCTTTCTAAATAAAATTCTAAGGTTAGCTCTCTCAGCAGCTCTTAGCTACTAAGTCCAATCTATGACTTCATTATAAGAGCTTAACAAGATAAAAAAAGTGACATAAATGTCACCATTCCATAGCATTAAAGGCAAAAAGAAAAGGCTAAGCAAATAAACTCAACCTGAGACTATAGTAATCAACAGAGAAAATCATTTCTCCTTATCCTTACTCGCCACCCTAAGCGCAAACAAAGAAAAAGCTAGCGAAAGTGTTGACCAGACGAAACAATGGTCAATAAAGGCAACGCCTTCGTTGAAACTTAGCGTAGCATTTATCATCACAATAAATAGCCAGACGATCACGATAACAATGCTTAAACTTCTAATAAGATTATTCTTCTGTTTATCCATATTTCTCTTTCCCATATTTGGTACTCATGGTAACTTCTAATCGCCATAAGGAGGGCTTCTTTTCAACCACCATTTGTTCCAACCCAATCGTTCAGGCAAGGTTTGAGGTCTAGCTACAAAACCACCCCCTGTAACATTTTCTAAGGTTTCAGCATTGAGCTCTTCACCATATGCCTTAGTTCGCATTCTTATTTCTCCTTTCTTTTCAAAAATAAATACAGCAATAACCACCTGGACTATACAAGATTTAGTCGTCTTGGAAACCTAGTTGGTTTGGGTATAAGATCATTATAAGTTCTCTCTTTTCAAAACAATAGTGACATAAATGTCACTATCACTGAACACAAAAATCCAAGCCTCTATAAGACCTGTTCCAAAACTTGTTTATTTCTACGGTGTTTCAGAATAAGATAAAATATCACTTCAAAAAGGAGAAAACTAACATAAACTCCTGAAACGTAAAGTAAGGTTTGCGATTTATCCGTTGTTGATTGAAAACGACCATGATGATCCACTGTACGGATGCTAATCAAAAGACAAATATCTAGAAATAGGGCTAGAAGAATACCATTAAAGCCTATGAAAAAACGCTTTTTAACCATAGTCTGACTCCTGTATGTTTTTTCCTAACCATAGAATAGCAAGCTCAACTTAAACCAACCTAAAGCAAAAAAAGACTCAAAGAGTCTTTTTACTTTATGTCAATTTTTCTTTCAAATATCGTCCTGTGTAGCTTTCTGGAACGGCTGCTACCTCTTCTGGAGTCCCTGTAGCAACGATAGTACCTCCACCGACACCGCCTTCAGGACCCAAATCGATGATATGGTCTGCGGTCTTGATAACATCCAGATTGTGCTCAATCACGAGAACAGTGTTTCCATCGTCCGCAAAACGCTGAAGCACCTTCAAAAGACGTGCAATGTCATCTGTATGGAGACCAGTCGTCGGTTCATCCAGAATATAGAAAGACTTCCCAGTAGAGCGTTTGTGCAACTCACTAGCCAGCTTCATACGTTGAGCTTCACCACCTGAGAGGGTTGTTGCTGGTTGTCCCAAGGTCACATACCCAAGCCCCACATCCTTGATTGTCTGCACTTTACGGGCAATCTTAGGAATAGCCGCAAAGAAGTCAACTGCGTCATCAACTGTCATATCCAGAATCTCCGCTATATTTTTCCCCTTATAACGAACCTCTAGGGTCTCAGAATTATAGCGTGTGCCATGGCAAACCTCACAAGGCACATAAACATCCGGCAAAAAGTGCATCTCAATCTTGATAATACCATCACCAGAGCAGGCTTCACAACGGCCACCCTTGACATTGAAAGAGAAACGCCCCTTCTTATAACCTCGGATCTTGGCCTCATTAGTTTGGGCAAACAGATCACGAATATCGTCAAAGACGCCCGTATAAGTCGCTGGATTAGAACGAGGTGTACGACCAATTGGACTTTGGTCAATATCGATCAAACGCTCGATATGCTCGATTCCTGTCACTGATTTGTGTTTACCAGGTTTCTCACTATTGCGATTGAGCTCTTGGGCAATTTTTTTCTTGAGAATTCCGTTAACCAAAGTCGATTTTCCCGAACCAGAAACACCTGTGACTGCAATCAACTTTCCAAGTGGAAACTTGACAGAGACATTCTTCAAGTTATTCTCACTAGCTCCTATGACCTCGATAAAACGACCATTACCTACACGACGTTCCGTCGGTACAGGAATTGATTTAGCACCTGACAGATATTGACCAGTGATTGATTTCTTATTCTTAGCCACTTCCTCTGGGGTTCCTGAGGCCATGATTTGACCACCAAAAGCACCAGCACCAGGCCCCACATCGATAAGCCAGTCAGCCTCACGCATGGTATCTTCATCATGCTCCACCACAATTAAGGTATTGCCAAGGTCACGCATCTTTTTAAGACTTGATATCAAGCGATCATTGTCACGCTGATGAAGCCCTATAGAAGGCTCATCCAAAACATATAAGACTCCAGAAAGGTTAGAGCCAATCTGTGTTGCCAAACGGATACGCTGACTCTCACCACCTGAAAGGGTTCCAGCCATACGAGAGAGGGTCAAATAATTAAGACCTACATTATTTAGGAAAGTCAAGCGGTCCTTGATTTCCTTAACAATTGGACGAGCGATCACTCTTTCATTTTCACCCAATTCAAGACGATCTATTTCCTGAAGATGGTCTGAAATAGACAGATCAGAGATTTGACCAATATTGAGGCCATTCTCACCACCAACACGAACCGAGAGTGCCGCTTCGTTAAGACGATAGCCATGACAAGTTGGACATGACAGCTCATTCATATAACCCCGCATGACATTGCGAGTGAAATCACTATTGGTCTCGTGGTAGCGACGATTGATATTAGTCACAACCCCTTCAAAAGGAATGTCAATATCACGCACCCCACCAAAATCATTAACATAATGAAAATGGAATTCACGATCTCCTGAACCATAAAGAACCAAATCCTGCTCTTCTTTTTTCAGTTTTTCAAATGGCGTATCCATATCCACGCCAAACTGATCCATGGCTTGCTCAAGCATGGCTGGATAATAGTTGGACGAAATAGGGTTCCAAGGCGCCAGCGCACCTTCACGCAAGGTCTTACTAGCATCAGGAATGACCAAATCCATATCAACTTCCAGTTTATTGCCCAAACCATCACAGGTCGGACAAGAGCCAAATGGGGCATTAAATGAAAAAAGACGAGGCTCCAACTCAGGAACTGTGAAGCCACAAACCGGACAAGAATAATGTTCTGAGTAAAGCAGCTCATTATCATCCATAGTGTCCACAATCAAGTAGCCATCCGCTAAACGTAGCGCCGCCTCGACTGAATCAAAGAGACGACTACGGATACCATCCTTATTGACCAAGCGGTCCACAACAACCTCTATGTTGTGCATCTTAGACTTAGACAACTCTGGCACTTCTGTAACATCGTAAATCTCACCATCTACACGAACACGAACATAACCATCCTTTTGTACACGTTCAAAAACGGCCTTGTGTTGCCCTTTTCTACGACGAACAATCGGAGCTAAAATCTGCATACGCGTACGCTCAGGAAGAGCTAGAACCTCATCCACAATCTGTTCCACAGAGGACGACTGAATGGCTCCATGACCATTAGGACAATAAGGGACACCCACACGCGCATACAGGAGACGAAGATAGTCATTAATTTCTGTTGCCGTTCCGACCGTCGAACGAGGGTTTTTACTTGTTGTTTTCTGGTCAATGGAGATGGCAGGACTCAAACCATCAATCGAGTCCACATCAGGTTTCTCCATATTTCCCAAAAACTGGCGGGCATAAGCCGAGAGACTTTCAACATAACGACGTTGCCCCTCTGCATAGATGGTATCAAAGGCCAAGGAAGACTTCCCAGAACCTGACAAGCCCGTCACCACCACCAGTTTATCACGCGGAATCTCCACATCGATATTTTTTAAATTGTGAGCTCTTGCTCCGTGAATCACTAACTTATCTTGCATATTTTTAAGAGGCCTAGCCCTAAAGCAACTGCCACTCCTTCCTACAGACGGATGGAAAATCCATCCCGACTTTCTCTCATAATTATAACAAAATTTCAATTTATCCAGCCAAAAAATGTTTCAAATGTAGTATAATGGTGAAGTGTCTAAAAAAGGCAAGGAACATCATCCCAAGCCTCTTTTGACAGCACCAAAAAAGCTAAGAGTAGTGCTAATTAGACTTAAAAGCGATTGTAAAAATCCTTTTATAATCAAGATGCTAGCACTTACTTAATGATAAAGGAGGGGTTCCCATTGAAACAAATGTTCTTATCCACCGGAAAAGAATTCAAAGAAATTGAAACATTCGAGCCTGGTGCTTGGATTCATTTGGTGAACCCTTCCCAAGAAGAAGCCATGAAGGTCGCAGAACGGTTTAACATTGATATTCAAGACCTCCGCGCCCCTCTGGACGTGGAAGAAACTTCACGTATCGATGTCGAAGATGACTACACCTTGATTCTGGTCGACGTTCCAACCCAGGAAGAGCGTAATAACAAAAGCTACTACGTCACTATTCCATTGGGTATCATCGTTACCGATGAGGTGGTTGTTACTACCTGTCTTGAGGACATTAGTCTCATGGATAACTTCCTAAACCACCGTGTGCGTAACTTCTACACCTTCATGAAGACACGCTTCGTCTTTCAGATCCTTTACCGCAATGCCCAACTTTACCTAACCGCCCTACGTTCTATCGACCGTCAGAGTGATAAATTGGAAGCTCAGTTGGAAAATGCGACTAAAAACGAGCACTTGATTGACATGATGGAATTGGAAAAATCCATTGTCTATCTAAAAGCCTCACTTAAGATGAATGAACGAATTGTCAAAAAGCTAACAGGTAACGCCTCTAGCTTGAAGAAATATATCGAGGACGAGGATCTATTGGAAGACACCTTGGTCGAAACCCAACAGGCCATCGAAATGGCAGGCATCTATGAAAATGTCTTGAATGCCATGGCCGAAACTTCTGCCTCTATCATCGGTAATAACCAGAACACTATCATGAAAACACTGGCTCTTATGACGATGGCTCTGGACATCCCGACCGTTATCTTCTCCGCTTACGGTATGAACTTTAAAAACAATTCTATGCCACTAAACGATTTAGATAACGCCTTTTGGGTCATCTTCTTCATCGCAGCCTTCGGGTCATCCTGCGTTGTTATCTACTTTATCAGAAAAAAATGGTTCTAACATAGAACCTCTTCTTTTCCCTAAACTGCTAAACTAAAAAATTAATACTATTTATCGAAAGGTCATCTCATGGACATCCAAAAACTCACCAAGAAAAACCAAGAATTCATCCACATCGCAACCAATCAGCTTATCAAAGACGGTAAGTCAGACCAAGAAATCAAAGACATCCTTGGTAATGTCATTCCTGAACTCCTTGAAAATCAGAAAAAAGGAATCACAGGACGCAGTCTTCTTGGTGCTCCAACGGTCTGGGCAGCTAGTTTCTCTCCTGAAAAACATCCACAACCTAACTCAGACAAAACCAGCAAAGAAGTCCCAGAAACAGACAAAACACCTTGGAAGATGTGGCTTGATACCTCACTTTTCCTTCTCGCCATTGTTGCCATCATGAACGCAGTCTTTGGTTTCTCTGGTACGCAAACAAGCTACGGCCTCACAACTCTTCTATCCGTATCATTCATCGGTGGTCTAGCTATGTACACTCCTTATCACTACATCTACCGTCACAATAACAAACCAAAAGAAGAACGTCCAAAATGGTGGTTCAGCATGACCGTCATCACACTCTCTTTTATTGCATGGTTCGCTCTCTTTAGTCTTACAGCCCTTCTTCCAAGCTACCTCAACCCTGGTCTTTCACCAATTGTGATCCTTACTATTGGTGTCATCGCTGGTGTTGCCAAATACTTCTTCAAACGTCACTACAACGTTCAAAGTACTTACGCACCTGCATCTTAATCAACCTCAACCTCAAGCACCCTTATGGGTGCTTTTTTACGTCAGAAATCTTGACACAGTTGGCTATTCTATACTAAAATGTTAAGGTTAATAGACAAAAGAAAGAATTCCAATAGATGCGTATCAAATTTTCTCTACTAATCATTGCTTGCTGCCTATTACTTATGGCTTGTGGCAACAAGAATACTCAGAAAAACTATCAAGCTTACTATAGTTTTAACAATGTGACAACTTCCACTCAGGAAAAGCAGCTAGCAAAAGCCTTAAAAAGCAAGGGTATTCCAACAAAAGACTGGAACAATCTAGCCCCTTATATTAGTCGTTACAATCAGGAAAATACAAACCTTCAACCTGTTGTCAAAAAATGGACCCAAAGTAAAATCGGCAAAGACCAAAACCAATTTGTCACCTTCCTTAATGAAAAAACTTTCGAAGATAACAAATCGCACTTTACTGATGATTTAAACTGCCGACGAACATCCTTCCTGCTCCTTCATAACCTTATTACAAGCTCAGAGGACCTTACTAAATTAGACCTCCCTCTTCAAAATGAATTTCGTGATCTCAAGTCACGCCACAAAGAGCTAAATGCCAAAGATCAAGCCCTCTACAGCCTTCTCTTTGGGGATAATATCAGCTACCAATCTACAGATGAACTCCTGAAAGCTTGGAAAGAAGCCGGACTCAAGTTTCCAGAAAATGTAAAACTCCTCTCCGTCTTTCAAAATAGCCCTGGTGATGTTAGTAACTTCCACACAGCTATAGCTTACGAAAAAGATGGTAGTATCTATATTTTTGAAAAACAAGATCCAACACTTCCTTACCGCTGGAGTTGTTTCAACAATTGGGTCGGCATCAAAACACACTGGTTAGGCAATCGTTTCAAGGTTTTCAAAGACAATGTCGATATCCTCGTTAACGACCAAAAATTTGATGATTTCTTAAAAAACACCCTCTATATACCACAAAACAACCAACTAGCCCCTCAAGATAAAAGAGAAGACTAGTTGGTTTCTCTTTTCCCCTAAAACATAAAATTAAACTCAGCACACAAGCCTAAGAATAACAAAAGCCTACAAAATCTAGGCAGAAAAAAACACCCTCTGTCGAGGGTATTATTTTTAGTCTTCGTTTACGTAAGGCATAAGTGCCATAACGCGAGCGCGTTTAATCGCTGTTGTTACTTTACGTTGGTTTTTAGCTGAAGTTCCTGTTACACGACGTGGAAGAATTTTACCACGTTCTGAAACGAAACGGCTAAGAAGCTCAGTATCTTTGTAATCAACATATTCGATTTTGTTAGCTGCGATGTAATCAACTTTTTTACGGCGTTTGAATCCGCCACGACGTTGTTGAGCCATGTTTATTTCTCCTTTATATATTTAATTCGTTTTGTCCATTCTTAGAATGGGAGATCGTCATCTGAAATATCCATTGGATTTGAATTACCAAATGGACTCTCGTCACGACCGAAGTTTGGTGTAGATTGTGCAGGTTGTGATCCACCAAATGAACCACCAGTTGAAGCTCCTCCACCGAATGAATTTGAATTATCAAATCCTCCAGCGTTGTAAGAACCACCACTGTGACCTTCACGTGCCGCACGGCTTTCCAACATTTGGAAATTATCAGCGACAACTTCAGTTACGTAAACACGTTGACCCTGTTGATTTTCATAGTTACGAGTCTGAATACGACCTGTAATTCCAATCAATGCACCTTTCTTAGCCCAGTTAGCCAAATTTTCAGCTTGCTGGCGCCAGATAACACAGTTAATAAAGTCAGTTTCACGTTCACCATTAGCACCCTTGAAGTTACGGTTAACCGCAAGGCTGAATGTTGCAACAGCAACGTTACTTGGTGTATAACGAAGTTCCGCATCACGGGTCATGCGACCAACGAGTACGACATTATTAATCATAATTTACCTTCTTACGCGTCAAGTTTAACGATCATGTGACGAAGAATGTCGCCGTTGATTTTTGAAAGACGGTCGAACTCGTTAAGAGCTGCATCGTCGTTTGCTTCAACGTTAACAACGTGGTAAAGTCCTTCACGGAAATCTTGGATTTCGTATGCAAGACGACGTTTTTCCCAATCTTTTGATTCAACAACAGTTGCACCGTTGTCAGTCAAGATAGAATCGAAACGTGCTACCAAAGCGTTTTTAGCTTCTTCTTCAATGTTTGGACGAATGATATAAAGAATTTCGTATTTAGCCATTGATATTTTCCTCCTCTTTTGGTCTAATGACTCATGGACTTTCGCCACGAGTAAGTGAGGTGCACTCACAAGATATAATTCTACCAAAGTTTGAGGGATAATGCAAGGAAAAAGTAAAGAGTTAGAAATTTGAATCCCTCAGAAAAAAGTTAAGCCCTATGCGTTATCTTTTCTCCGGTCAAACTTCATGCTAAAATAAGAGAATGCTTTATCATAAAAAGAAATTAGGAGAAAAACTAGGACTTCCCACCTTTAACCACTACTATAATATTCCTATTATTTCCCTAGAATATAACCTTAAAAAATTAGGTTCTAGTGATACCTATATTATCACTTTCAAACAGGACAATAACCTTTTTGTTGTTGACATAAGACATCAGCTTGGTCATACCAGCCATTTTGATACCGTCTCCCTCTTTGAACAAGACAAGCTCTTATCAGGTATCGCTGCTGTCCCTTTGGCCTCTGTTCATAGCATACAAATCTTGTCTTTTCCAGACAAGTTACACTCTCTGAACCCTAGTCAGCGTCTTAAAAATCTCGTCGCTCTTTACTACAAGAATGAAGAAATCATGCGTTACCTCAAGACGACTAAAAATATCGGTGATCAGGTGACAAGATATCAATTAGAGGCTGGTCGACTAGAAAGACAAGGTAAGGATTATGACTTCTTCAAGTACACCAGTCGTGGCAAAATACGAGAAGAAGACGGTCTATCGGAAGTGTCTAGCAAGGACTACAACTTCATTCCTGATTTTCATCCCTTCTTAACCTCGTCAAGAAGCCAGCAGGTTTTAAGCGTACCAGTAACCTACTTTGATGACAAAACGAAACAGACCGCTAGAATAGACATCATGGGGTGGTATATCAAGGACCAACAACTTAAGATTCGTTGGAAACCCAAGTACATGCGCAAACGCCGATGGCGCTCATCACGTATCTCAATTGATATCGTGACCGACAACTACTTCTTCCAAGGACAAATCTATAGAGACAGTAGCGCCCCCGTATTTCTGAACAACCTAAGCTTTGATAGCAAGATTCCTAAGAGCTTCCTGCCACATCTCCAAAAACAGTACCAAATCTTTATGGCTCTAGTAGAGGAACAAAAAAGACTGGCCCTCCTACGAAAGGTCCAGTTAAACAATAAGGATTAAGTATCTTTTAGCTAAATTCAACATATCAAAAAGCTCATTCTTACACGCTAGAATGAGCTTTTAAGATTTTTCAATTGTCATTAGAACATCCTTTTGGAATTTTGTAAAAAATATTTTCATAAGGAGGAGTCATTGTGTGTCACCATTTTTATACCTAGCAATCATAGATTACCTCCATCAACTTACAAATAACTTTCATGCATTGTAAATTTTCTATTACATCGGTATCACTCCCTAAGCTATTTTATGCAATAACTTGAAGTGTCTCCATTTTTATAGCGTCCTAAATTCATCATCATAGTAATCGCCTCCGATTCGTATGATTTGAGACCTATCTCCCCATTGACCACTCAATGAGGTTTACTTGTCGCCGTTCTTATAACGACTTACATCACATCAACATAAGCGTCACCTCGGTACTTTGTTACAAGATTTCAGCATTAAACTTTTGTCGACAGTTTACTCATTTGGCATCGGTATCACTCCCTTGTAGCTATTTTATGCAACATTTTTAATCGCCGTTCTTATAACGACTTACATCAAACATCAACATAAGCGTCACCTCGGTACTTTGTTACAAGATTTAAGCATTTAACTTTTGTCGATAGTTCACTTGTTTGGCATTGGTATCACTCCTTAAGCTATTTTACGCAACTGCTTAAGTGTCTCCATTTTTATACCTACTAACATTTCTCATGAGCTTTACCTCACTTTTTCTTAGGTTAACAGATTTGAGTTTGGCTTTCGACTTCTGGTGGTATCACTCCCTTGTAGCTATTTTATGCGACTAAATTAATCTCCGTTCTTGTAACGCCCTACTGTCATATGACCACGCTCCTCAGAGATGATTGGTAAAGTTAGTTATTTTGCCTACTGTTTTGTTTAGAAACCTTAGTCTCCGTTTTTGTACCTTGAAATATTGACTCTCACCATGGCTTTTACCTCCTTGATGAATCCTTCTCTTCTTTACACTCTTATTATAATGTAAACGCTTACTTTTGTCAATCTTTTTCTCTTGAAAACGAAAGATTTTTTGAAAAAAGATTTCTTTGCTACAATAGAGATATGTTAGATTTACAAGAATACGGCATTGTCATGTGGGATGCTGAGAAAATCGTATCTTTTCGTCGTACCCTCCTGGACTGGTACGATCGAGAAAAACGAGACCTACCGTGGCGTAGAACTAAAAATCCCTACTATATCTGGGTCAGTGAAATCATGCTACAACAAACCCAGGTTCAGACTGTCATTCCCTATTATGAGCGCTTTTTAGACTGGTTCCCAACAGTTAAGGATTTGGCTGAGGCTCCAGAAGAAAAACTCCTCAAAGCTTGGGAGGGTCTAGGTTACTATTCACGTATCCGAAACATGCAAAAGGCCGCACAACAAATCATGACTGACTTTGGTGGTCAGTTCCCAGATACTTATGACAATATTGCAAAGCTCAAGGGGATCGGCCCCTATACTGCTGGTGCTATTTCTAGCATCGCTTTTGAACTCCCTGAACCTGCTGTTGATGGGAATGTTATGCGAGTCATGGCTCGCCTCTTTGAAGTTAACTATGACATCGGAGACCCTAAAAATCGTAAGATTTTCCAAGCTATTATGGAAATTTTGATTGATCCTGACCGTCCTGGTGACTTTAATCAGGCCCTTATGGACCTTGGGACCGATATCGAATCGGCTAAAAATCCAAGACCCGACGAAAGCCCTATTCGCTTTTTCTGTGCAGCCTATCTCAATGGAACCTATGACAAATACCCCATCAAATTGCCAAAGAAGAAGCCCAAACCTATGCAAATTCAGGCTTTTATTATCAGAAATACAAAGGGTGAATTTCTTCTAGAAAAAAATATAGAGGGGCGTCTGCTAGGTGGTTTCTGGACTTTCCCTATCATAGAGACGGACTTTATTGGCCAACAACTCAGTCTTTTTAAAAATGATAATTGTGTCCTCGAAACCGTTTCACAAAAAGCTATTTTCGAGGAAAATTATGCTCTTAAACCAGTCTGGACAGACAATAGCTTTACACCTGTAAAACATACCTTCAGCCACCAAAAATGGACCATCGAGATGGTGGAAGGAATCGTCAATGACAACAAACTCACTACCGATAAAGAGCTATGCTGGGTAACGGCTGAGGACTTTAACCAGTTCCCAATGGCCACACCACAGAAGAAAATGATTAAAACTTATGAAGATAGCAAAAAAGGGTAGCATAGCGCTACCCTTTTTCTTATGCACCAAGTTTATCATACTTACGGCTACGACCCTTAACATAGCCAATCAAAATAATAGTGCTATCATAAGAGTCAGTAAATATCTTTCCTCTGTTTACTTGCCTTATATTTTTTAAGATAGGATATAATTGACCTATCAAAAAGAGTCAACAAACCCATATCCTACTTGGTCATAAAGTAGGTGATAATCACCAATACTGCCACGATACCTAGGATAACGGCTAGAAATCCCAGCATATAACGCAGGAGAAAATAGGTAAATGGAAAATTTTCTTTCATGCTTTACTTTGCCTCATACCATGTGCAGCCGTCATTTTCATCTGCGATGAGTGGGACAGCGAGTTCGACTGCAGCTTCCATGGTTTCTTTAACCAAGGCTTCCATCGCTACAAGTTCATCGTTTGGCACCTCAAGGACGATTTCATCATGCACTTGAAGGAGCATCTTAGTTTTATAGCCACCTTCTACCAAAGCCTTGTCTAAGTTAATCATAGCAATCTTGAGGATATCAGCGGCACTTCCTTGGATAGGTGAGTTGATGGCTGTACGCTCTGCGAAGTTGCGGACGTTGAAGTTACGAGAGTTGATATCTGGCAACTCACGACGGCGGTGGAAGAGGGTTTCTACATATCCTTTATCCTTGGCCTCACGAACCACATTATCCATATAAGCCTTAATACCAGGATAACGCTCAAAATAGGTGTCAATATACTCCTTGGCCTTCTTACGGCTAATGCCAAGGTTGTTAGAAAGACCAAAGTCAGAAATACCATAAACGATACCGAAGTTAACAGCCTTTGCGTTACGACGGTCGTTAGGTGTGACATCCTCTGGCTTTTCAATACCAAAGACACGCATGGCTGTAGAGGTATGGATATCTGCCCCCTCTTTAAAGGCAGCAATCAAATGCTCATCTCCCGAAATGTGGGCCAACACGCGCAACTCAATCTGTGAGTAATCCGAGCTTAAAAGCACTGCATCCTCAGTCGATGGGACAAAGGCCTTACGGATGAGACGGCCTTGCTCCAAGCGAACAGGGATATTTTGCAAGTTTGGATCCACTGATGAGAGGCGACCTGTCTGTGTTAAATCTTGCACATAACGGGTATGGATCTTGCCATCCTCAAGGATATAATCCTGAAGCCCCAAGACATAGGTAGACTGAAGCTTGGTGATTTGGCGGTACTCCAAAATCTTAGCTACGATTGGAGCAATCGGTGCCAAACGTTCAAGGACATCCACAGCCGTTGAGTAACCGGTCTTGGTTTTCTTAGTGTATTCCAAAGGTAGACCCATCTTTTCAAAGAGGATAACACCCAACTGTTTAGGCGAGTTAATATTGAACTCCTCGCCCGCCATCTCGTAGATTTCTTGGGTCAATTTGTCAATGACCACTTGGTTTTCCACTGCCATCTCGTTAAGGGTTTGTCCCTTGACCTTAATACCAGCGATCTCCATCTTGGCTAGCACATTTGCCAGTGGTAACTCCATGTCAAAGAGAAGCTCTGATTGGCCGTGTTCAGCTAGCTTTTCTAGCATGACCGGTTTGGCAACCTGAAGGACCTTGACTTTTTTAGCCAGGTGGCTGAGCAAGACCTCTTTTTCAGGAACGGCACGCTTAGCTCCCTTACCATAGACCACTTCATCTGTTTCTAACGGTAGGTCCGTATAGAGACGGGCAATGGTTGACAATTCATTGTCTTCAACGGTTGAGAGCAGATACTTGGCCAGACGTGCATCAAAATTAGCCGTCGGCAAGTCAATCCCTAAATGGCTCAAAAGGACCTTACTACGCTTGAAATCGTAGATATTAACAGCTTTAGAAAGAGCTGCTTGGAATGCTTCTGATTTGAGTAGATCAGTATCTGTAGACGCATAAATCTGCTTTTCATTTCCCCAAGCAAAACCGATGATGGGTTCTGTATGATAATTGTCACCGAGGATTTCAAAATAGAAGAAATCGTCAGAGCTAAAGTGATCCGCTGTTACTTGGCTAGGCTCTGCATAGGTCACATCAAAATCCTGTGGGATAGCCTCTCCGCCAAGAGCATTTTTGAACTGAACGAAACCCATCTCATCATAAAAGGCTGCCAATTTTTCAAGGTCAGGTCCCGTAAAGGCCGTGTCATCTAGGCCAATTTCAATAGGAGAATGGGTATCAATGGTCGCCAGAGTTTTAGAAAGGAAAGCTTGTTCCTTGTCGTTGATGAGATTTTCCTTCATCTTGGATTTCTTCATCTCGTCAATATGGTCGTAGATACCTTCAAGGGAACCGTGTTCCAAAAGGAGCTTAAGACCAGTCTTTTCACCAATCTTAGTAACTCCTGGAATATTATCGGACTTATCACCCATGAGGGCTTTGAGGTCGATGAATTGCGCAGGGGTAATACCCATTTTCTCCATGAGGTAGTCAGGTGTGAAGGCCTCAAACTCAGCCACACCCTTTTTCGAAATCTCAACCACGGTATTGACATCAGTCAACTGAATCAAGTCCTTGTCCCCAGAGACAACAGTAATTTGATAGTCCTCACTGGTATTTTCAGCCATCTTAGCCAAGGTACCGATAATGTCGTCTGCCTCGTACTGAGCCAGATCATAATAGGCGATACCACGTGCAGCCAACATCTCACGGATATAAGGGAACTGCTCACGGAATTCCTCTGGAGTCTTGGCACGACCAGCCTTATAGTCCGCAAACATCTCTGTACGGAAAGTTGTTTTTCCAGCATCAAAGGCTACCAAGACATGCGTCGGTTGAATACGCTCAAGTAGGTTGTCCAACATGAGGTGGAAACCGTAGATAGCATTAGTATGAAGGCCATTATTGTTACGAAAACGGTCAATTTGATTATAAAGTGCGAAAAAGGCACGAAAGGCAACGGATGAACCGTCAATTAGGAGTAATTTTTTCTGATTAGTCATAGGTTTATTATAGCATAGATGGGAGCATTGGTTTTAATTGAAATCCTCTTATTTTAGGGAGACTCTTTTGTAAAAATAGCTATTCAACATCTGATGACAAAAGTCCGCTCATAAAACGACCTCAGGCATTTCCCAGCTCCACGTCCTATGGTCAAATATGCTATAATAGGAATTATGAACACAAAGATTTTAGATCAATTAGAATTTAACAAGGTCAAGGACCAGTTCACAGAATACCTACAGACTGAGCAGGCTCAGGCGGAGTTACGTGACTTGGTGCCTATGACCAATCCAGAAAGAATTCAAAATCAATTTACAGAAATCCAAGAAATGTCTGAGATTTTCGTAGAGCATCATAGCTTTGCCATTGGGAGCTTAAGAGATATTTCTGAGTCCTTGCGTCGCTTGGAACTGGATGCTGACCTCAACATCCAGGAGCTCATTTCCATCAAGAAGGTCTTGCAAGCTTCAGCTGACCTTGGTCGATTCTACGCTGACCTTGAAAATGTTGAGCTCGTCGCTCTAAAACGTCTTTTCGAAAAGATTGAAGCCTTTCCAAGTCTACAAGGCAGTCTTCAGAGCATCAATGACGGTGGTTTTATTGAGCATTTTGCTAGCCCAGAGTTGCAAAATATCCGTCGTCAACTTAAATCTTGCGATGATGCCATTCGCCAGACCTTACAAGACATTCTCAAGAAATCTGGCCACATGTTGGCTGAGAGTTTGATTGCTAGTCGTAATGGTCGTTCAGTGCTTCCTGTCAAAAATACCTACCGTAACCGTATTGCTGGGGTGGTGCATGACATCTCAAGCTCTGGAAATACCGTTTATATCGAGCCACGCGCCGTTATCCAGCTTAACGAAGAAATTACACAATTACGTGCAGACGAACGCCACGAGATGACCCGTATCCTGCATGAACTGTCTAATCAACTACGCCCACAAGCTGCTGCAATTGCTAACAACGCTTGGATTTTGGGCCACATGGACTTCATTCGAGGAAAATACCTCTATCTCCAAGATAAGAAGGCGGTTATTCCAAAGATTAGTGACAACCAAACACTCCAACTGCTTAACGTTCGTCACCCGCTCTTGGTCAATCCAGTAGCCAACGATTTGAGATTCGATGAGAATCTTACAGCCATTGTCATCACAGGTCCCAATACCGGTGGTAAAACGGTCATGCTTAAAACTCTAGGACTAGCTCAACTGATGGCTCAATCTGGCCTTCCAATTTTGGCTGATAAGGGTAGTCGTGTAGCCATTTTCCAAGAGATTTTTGCGGACATCGGAGATGAACAGTCTATCGAACAGAGCTTGTCTACTTTCTCTAGTCACATGACGCACATTGTCGAGATTTTGGACGCTGCCGACAGCAACAGTCTTGTCTTGGTCGATGAGCTTGGGGCTGGTACTGACCCTCAGGAGGGGGCTAGTCTAGCCATGGCAATCCTAGAGCACCTTCGTTTGAGCCAGATTAAGACCATGGCTACCACTCACTATCCTGAGCTTAAGGCCTATGGAATTGAGACCCAACATGTGGAAAATGCCAGCATGGAGTTTGACACAGCGACTTTAAGCCCTACCTATCGTTTTATGCAGGGGGTTCCTGGTCGTTCTAATGCCTTTGAGATTGCTCGCCGCCTCGGATTGAATGAAATTATTGTCAAGGAAGCAGAAAACCTCACTGATACTGATAGTGATGTCAACCGTATCATCGAGCAACTTGAAGCCCAAACTGTGGAAACACAAAAACGTCTGGAACACATCAAGGACGTTGAGCAAGAGAACCTTAAATTCAACCGTGCGGTCAAGAAACTCTATAACGAATTCTCCCATGAGTACGACAAGGAACTCGAAAAAGCTCAAAAAGACATTCAAGAGATGGTGGATACAGCTTTGGCTGAGAGCGATAGTATTCTCAAAAATCTCCATGATAAGAGTCAACTCAAGCCTCATGAAGTTATCGATGCCAAAGGAAAACTCAAGAAACTTGCCCCACAATTGGACCTCTCTAAGAATAAGGTCCTTCGTAAGGCCAAGAAAGAAAAGGCTGCGCGTGCTCCTCGTGTCGGTGATGATATCATCGTGACCGCCTATGGTCAACGAGGCACTCTTACTAGTCAGGCCAAAAATGGTAACTGGGAAGCCCAAGTAGGTCTCATCAAGATGACCCTCAAGGCGGATGAATTCACTCTCGTTCGTGCTCAAGCTGAGGTGCAACAGCCTAAGAAAAAACAGATTAACGTAGTTAAAAAAGCCAAGAAGGCATCTGGTGGTCCTCGTGCCCGTCTAGACCTTCGTGGGAAACGTTACGAAGAAGCCATGCAAGAGCTTGATGCCTTTATTGACCAAGCCCTACTTAACAACATGAGTCAGGTGGACATCATCCACGGTATTGGTACCGGTGTCATCCGTGACGCGGTGACTAAATATCTCCGCCGTCATCGTCATGTTAAAAGTTTTGAATATGCCCCACAAAGTGCCGGTGGTTCCGGATGCACCATTGCAACCTTGGGATAAAACTAATTAAGAGAGACTGAGACTATGTGTCCAGTCTTTTTTGCAAGACAACGGAAAAATAATAAAAATGGAAGTTGTTACAAAAATTACTACTGCCATGGGTGCATTGGTCTCTATTGGTGGCCTAGGATGGGCCTTTTTAGGTGCAATTGAGTTTTTCCAAGGAAAGAAAAACCAGAATGCACAACAAACCGACAACGGAATGGTAGGTATGATTTATGTTGGCGGACTAGCTTCTGTATCAGAAAGTATTGCAGCTACAATTGTTGTTGCAATCAACTCAATTCAATTTTAAAAGGTATTTAGACATGCCAAAGTAAGCCCACCCTTATCTTCCATTTTGCACTTTCCTTTTTCTCTGGTATAACGCAAGAAAAGTCCCCAGAAGTATAACTTCTGAGGACTTTGTCTTCAATCTGACATGCCCTTAATCAAAGGTCATGTTTTTCTATGTAAAGTTGTTGGGCGATTAGGTGATTGATTTGAACTTCTTGCCCCTTAATCTGGAGTTGAAAGAGACCAGTGTAATCATCGTACCCCTTTAGAAGTATATCATCCCCGATCTTCAGTTGGATTTGTTCTAAAAAATTGAGTAATTCAAAAGTATCCTGGACTCTCCGCAAACGATAGGTTCCTGGTTCGCTGACATCGCTCAAACGATCCTGGTAAGCCTCGATGAGAAGTTTTCCTTTCGGCGGAATGGTCCCTCCATGAGGACAGATCTTAGGAGTGTCTAACATCTGGTCTAATTTATCAATAAAGCGATCGGAGACAGTATGCTCGAGCACTTCAGCCTCTTCATGAACTTCTTCAGTAGTATAGTCCAGATTTTTTAGTAAAAACAATTCAATCAAGCGGTGCTTGCGAAAAAGATCGGAAACCGTTTGGAAGCCGAGCTCGGTGAGCAGATAGCCGTGGAGCTTATCCTTGATGAGGAGATTCTCCGAGATCATGCGCTTGACCATCTCAGTCACGGCTGGAGGTGAAACCTGCATCCGGGCCGCAATCTCTTTGTTACTAATTTTTTCATGTTGCGCACCGATTTCATAGATGCACTTGAGGTAATCTTCTTTATTTGGTGTCATAGGTTCCTCTTTTCTTCTCTCCTTCTAGTATATCAAAAAAAGAGCAAAATGGCTTGGCCAGTGGATAGGAATTGCCTGGGGGTAAAAGATTCTAATATAGAAAAAAATGAGAACAAAATAAAAAGGAGGATGTAGATGCAGCGACAGGAATTAGAAATGCTGAGCTGTACGACCAGATGTTTCAGCCGCTTAGAAAACTGATTGCAGTCTTGTACGTATGAAGCAATACGTCAAGCTTGCTACTGCTCTGTCTTAGTCTTTGCCAGCCCTCTTTTCCAAGATATGTGTCCGAGAGAACTGCAAGAGTTGACAGGAGTCCGTTCCCAAGCTCTCTTAGAAGGGACCATACACCCCTGTCTTATATCACAGGATTTATTGGAGCCGAAAGGAAACCTTTGCACAAGGAGGTAGGAACTACAAGCAATAGGTAGTAAAGCGCATGCGAAGATTTCTACAACGCATCCCTCACTCTCGTTGACGAGTCCTTCTCCGTGATGGTCTCCATCGTATTCTATAGCAACGAAAAAGAGGTCTACGACCTCTTTTTTCTTTATCTAAGTGCTTTAATGGCTTCGATTGCAGCATCGCAATTTGGTTCACTATTGATGTTGTCTAGGTACTCAACGTAAGCGACCTTGTTATTCGCATCTAAAACCAAAACAGTACGTGCAAGTAAATGCCATTCATTTATTAAGAGTCCGTAGGCTTTTCCGAAGGAATGGTCAAAGTAGTTTGAGAGCATGATGGCATTTTCAATTCCTTCTGAAGCATACCATTTGCCTTAAGCGCAAGGAAAATTTACAGAAACCGTTAAGACCACAGCGCTCTCCATGTCAGAGAGAGCCTCTGGTTGAAGTGACGTGTTTAAGGGGAAGAGCTACTGATTTATTTGAGAAGCTAACGGGTTTGGAGCCTTATTGGTTCAGACCTTCTGCAATTTTCTCTAAATTCCATTTCATCATACTATAGTAGCTGTCACCTTCTTCCCCTTTTTTAGCAATCGAGTCAGTGAAGATCTTTGCAAAGATAGGAATATTGGTATCTTTAGCCACAGTTTTCATAGGGCGTTCATCGACACTGGATTCGACAAAGAGGGACGGTACCTTGGTTTGACGGAGCTTTTCTACCAGAGTTTTGATTTGGTCAGGTGTGCCTTCTTCTTCAGTGTTAATTTCCCAGATATAGGCAGATGGGACGCCGTAAGCTTTCGAAAAGTACTTGAAACAGCCTTCGCTGGTCACAATCATCTTCTTCTCTTCTGGTATAGTGTTGAATTTTTGTTTGGCTTCTTGGTCAAGCTTGCTGAGCTTTTCAGTATAAGCTGCTAGATTTTTTTTGTAAAAATCCTTGTTTTTTGGATCTTTAGCGATCAATTGTTTGGCAATGTTTTTAGCATAGATAATCCCGTTTTCGAGATTGAGCCAAGCATGAGGGTCTTCTTTTCCAGCTTGGTTTTGACCTTCTAGGTAGATGACGTCGACTCCATCGCTAACTGCGAAATAATCCTTGTTTTCTACTTTATTGGCATTTTTGACTAGTTTGGTAAACCAAGCATTGCCACCGGTTTCGAGGTTAATCCCATTGTAAAAAATCAGGTCTGCTTGCGAGGTTTTTTTGACATCTTCTGGTAGCGGTTCGTACTCGTGGGGATCTTTGCCGACAGGGACAATACTGTGTAGCTCGATCTTATCCCCAGCGATATTTTTGGTAATATCTGCAAGGATTGAGTTGGTGGTAACGACTTTCAACTTATCGGATGAGGATTTGGAAAAAGAGCTCTTGCTACAAGCCATAAGACCAAATAAGAGCACCACAAAGAGGGTGAGGACATAAGCGATTTTTTTCATGTGTTTTTCCTTTCATGAGACGAGAGAGCATGCTTGTTCTTTCTCTGCTTAGGAGCGATAAAGAAGCTGATGAGAAAGAAGACTGCAGAAGTGAGGACAATACAAGACCCGACGGCGATGTTGAAGCTATAGCCAATAAAGAGTCCTAGGATGGATGCAAGAGCACCTAATCCGGATGAAAGGAGCATCATGGACCAGAGACTATTCGCATAGAGATAGGCTGTCGCAGCGGGTGTGATAAGCATGGCGACGATGAGAATGGTCCCGACACTCTGCATAGCAGTGACAGAAACCAAGGTCAAGAGCACCATGAGGAGATAGTGATAGAGCTTGACCCGGACGCCCATGGATTGAGCGAGGACAGGATCAAAAGAAGTGAGCAGTAGGGGACGAAAGAGCAGGCAAATCGCCAGCAATACGGCCACTCCAACACCGATAGTTATCCACATATCCTGGTCTTGCACGGCCAAGATATTTCCAAAGAGGATGTGGAAAAGGTCGGTGGAACTTTTAGCAATTCCAATCAGAATGACCCCTAAGGCGAGGAAAGAAGAAAAGGTAATCCCAATTGCAGTATCGCTCTTGATGATGGAGTTGCTCTTTATATAGGTGATCAAGATGGAAGCTAAAAGCCCGAAGGCAATGGCACCAATAAAGAAATTGATGCCCAAGATAAAGGACAGAGCTACCCCCGGAAGAACCGCGTGTGAGATGGCATCTCCCATAAGAGACATGCCTCGCAAAATGATGAAACATCCCACAGCTCCAGCGACAATTCCTATGGCAATGGCTGTAATTAGGGCATTCTGTAAGAAGTGGAATTGCTGTAATCCATTGATAAATTCCGTAATCATACGACTCCACCTCCTATAAAGAGTTCATGCCCGTAGGCTGCATGCAGATTTTCTTTGGTAAAGGTATCCTCTGTTTTCCCAAAAGCAATCAGCTTACGATGGAGGAAGATGACCTGGTCAAAATAAGATGTAACCTTGCTGAGGTCGTGATGGACAATCAGGATGGTCTTACCTTCCTTTTTCAAGGTGTGGAGTGTCTGCATGATGATGTCTTCGCTAACGGAGTCAATACCAGCGAAGGGCTCATCCAAAAATATGACATCTGCCTCTTGGACCAAACAGCGGGCGATCAGGACCCGTTGGAATTGCCCACCCGAAAGCTGACCAATCTGGCGATCTGCTAAATCAAGGAGATTGACAAGCTCCAAGGCATCTTCCACCTTTTGAAAATCCTCCTTGATTTTTCTCTTGAAGATAGAGAGATGGGGATAGAGTCCCAGTGAGACACACTCCCGCACCGTGATGGGGAAGTGGAAATCGATAGCTGTCTTTTGTTCGACATAGGCGACTCGTTGAAGAACTTGGCCGATATCTTTCTGATCAAGCTGGACCCTTCCCGAATGAGGCAAAAGTCCTAGCATGGCCTTGATCAGGGTTGATTTCCCTGCTCCGTTAGGTCCAAGAATTCCTAGGATGGTTGGACCCTGGATGGTGATGGAAAGGTCCTCTAAGGCCAGTGTTCTCTGGTAAGAAACACTTAGATGTTCAATTTGAATCATAATTTCACTCCTTTGATATTAATATACATGAATAAAAAAATTAAGTCAAGTTAATTTCTAAAAAAGAGAACTCGATAGAGTTTCCCTTCAGAATGAAGACAAACATCAAAAACGATGTTTGCCTTTTTTATATTCACACTTAATTCTCGCACAATCCAATAATATTGAGGTATTTGGATTAAATAATAGGTCTTCCCTACCATCATTTTTACTAATTTTTTGATATTTAGACATGCCAAAGTAAGCCCAACCATATCTTCCATCTTGGACTTTCCTTTTTCTCTGTATAACGCAAGAAAAGTCCCCAGAAGATAACTTCTGAGGACTTTGTCTTCAATCAAAACACTCCCTTAATCAAGGAAGACGTCTATTTTCTATATCACACTTGTCCACAAGTGTTGGATAATCTGGCTAACTGGAAAATTCCAATTAATCAAAAAACGTAAAAACCAGCTAGATGACAAGACCGTTTGAATATTGTTTATGGGAACGGTCGCAAGTATATTCCCCAACATAGTCAAAGGTACTAAACTTACCAAGGAAGCCAAAACACCACTTGCCACTTGGAACCGTGTCTGGTCAAGACGCTCAATTCTCACAAAATGGAAGAAAATCCCAAGAAAGCGCAAACCATAATAGGTCACACAATAGATGGCGAAGTAGCTAACGCCCGCATAATAGACACGGTCAAGTGAGAAAACATTCTGGTCTGTAAAAAAAGCTACACTGGCATCTTTGGTTGGATTAGCATAAGGTACCCAAAGATTAATAGCCTCACCTAGTGACTTGTAAAAATAGGCCGCGACGCACATGGCAATAATGACTGAAACCACGTAATAGGCTTGCATAAAGAGACCTCTTCGGTAGCCAATATAGAAATTCCAAGCCATGATGGCTAAGACAAGGAGTCCAATCATGCGTCATCCTCATCGTCATCACTTTGAGCTGTCGCCTTGACCTTAAGTTGTTCGAGTTGCTTAGCTCTCAAAATTTCCAACTCTTTTTCCATATCTTCAACTTGGATTTCACGTTCCAACTGAGTTGATAGAGAGTTGATGGCCATTAGAATAGCAATCGTTTCATTATCAGCATTTTTCATCTGCTTTTTGATAATTTTATATTTCTCATAAGCAACACGCTCCACCTCTTCCATGAAAAGGTTGTCCTTATCAGTTGTTAGCGTGAGGTTCTTCTCTCCAAAATGAAATTTGTAACGATTCTTATTTGCCATTTGCTTATTAACTGCCTAATCAATGGTGGGCAGGGAGTCTCCACCACAGCTTCTCCTTATTTTTGTTTTTAGCACCCTTTTTAGTCAGATTTTAACACCTTCTCCAGGGTGTGTTCGACATATAAATACCAACTGACTCCTCCAATCATCGAAAAAAGAGCAGAATTTGGCATTCTTTTTCTAATCATTATATCCTAAATTTTAAATTTCGTAAATTTTATACTTTGCCCTTCTCCAGAAAAATAATTTTCAAGGATTCCTAACCTGTAAAATATCTACCAATTCTCCTTTTTTGTGCTAAAATAGATTCCATGGGCACAATCGTATTAAAAATGACAGCAGAGCAGATTTCAGTACTCCAGAAGGATCTAGCAAGCTATGCAACTGCGACTAAAAATCCATACGCTAGTTTTTCAGCTAAGGTCGATGGAACAAGTGTCATCGCCTATACTTCAGGTAAGGTGACCTTCCAGGGTGCTAAACCAGAAATCCTAGCTAGCCGTTTTGGTTACCAAGCCACGCCTAAGCAGTCAACTGATGGGCAAAATCTGGCCCTAATTGGATCAGACGAAGTCGGAAACGGCTCCTATTTTGGTGGTTTAGCTGTTGTAGCTAGCCTAGTTACTCCCGCTGACCATGCTTTTTTGAAAGCTCTAGGAGTCGATGATTCTAAAAATCTAAACGATACTAAGATTCGTCAGATTGCACCTCTCTTGGAGGAGAAAATTCCCCACAAAGCACTCCTGCTTTCTCCTAGAAAGTACAATGAGGTAGTTGGAGACGGTAAAGCACATAATGCTGTATCCGTCAAAGTAGCCCTCCATAATCAGGCTATCTTCCTACTATTACAATCAGGTGCTAAACCAGATAAGATTGTCATCGATGCCTTCACCAGTGAGAAAAATTATCAAAAATATCTCAAGAACGAACGTAATCGCTTTGACTTTCCTATTACTTTAGAAGAAAAAGCCGAAGGTAAATACCTAGCTGTCGCGGTGAGCTCTATCATCGCCCGCAATCTCTTCCTGGAAAATCTAGATAAACTCAGCCAAGAAGTAGGTTATACGCTTCCTTCAGGTGCTGGTGCTAAGTCTGACCAGGTCGCAACCAAGCTTCTTCAAGCCTACGGAGATCAGGCTCTCCAAGCTACTGCTAAATATCATTTCGCCAATACTAAAAAAGCCTACCAACGCTTACAATAACCCTGAAAGGCCTTAACTATGAAAAACAAATGGACCCAATACTTCCTCATTTTACTCCGTGAATGGGGACTCTTTATCCTCTTTATCACATTCTTCCTCTTGACTCGCCTCTTCCTTTGGCTCCCTGTCCAAGTTGATGGTCACTCAATGGATCCCACTCTAGCCAATAATCAACGTGTTATTGTTTTGAAACATACATCCATTGAACGCTTCGATATTGTCGTTGCCAAGGAAGTCGAAGATGGTAAGACGAAACAAATTGTCAAACGTGTCATCGGGATGCCGGGTGATACAATTACCTATCAAAACGATAAACTTACTGTCAACGGTAAAGAAGTTAAGGAAGAATACCTCAAAGAATTCCAAGCTGCCTTTGCCAAGGATAAGCTACAAAAAGAATATGCTTACAACGATGATAAGAGCAAGAGTAGCTACTTCCAACAACTAGCTAAGGATGCCAAGGCCTTTACAACCAATGCTGACGGCAACACGACCTTCTCTGTCACTGTTCCTGAAGGCAAATATTTCCTACTTGGAGACAATCGTATTGTTTCCAAAGATAGTCGAGCAGTTGGTTACTTTGACAAGAGTGCTCTTGTAGGAGAAGTCAAATTCCGCTTCTGGCCAATTAATAAAATTGGTACCGTTGAGGACAACTAAAAACACTAAATAATATAAGGTTGGGGAAACCCAGCCTTATTATGTATCTAGGAAAAACACATGCAAGAATTTTATTTTTCAGGAACTATCGAACGCGTCATTTTTGAAAACGCTAGTAATTTTTTTCGTATCCTACTCTTAGAAATTGACGAAACAGACAGTGATTTTGAAGACTATGAAATCATTGTTACTGGAACTATGGGGGATGTCATGGAGGGTGAAGACTATACCTTCTGGGGTCAGCTAACCAATCATCCCAAGTATGGCGAACAACTCCAAATGACACGCTACGAACGGTCAAAACCTTCTGCCAGCGGTCTTATCAAGTATTTTGCCAGCGACAATTTTAAGGGGATTGGTAAGAAAACAGCTGAGCGTATTGTCGAGATTTATGGCGAAGATCCTATTGACAAGATTCTCGAGGATCCTAGCAAGTTAGAGCAGATTTCTAACCTTTCAAAGGTCAATCGAGAAGCCTTCGTTGCAAAGTTAAAAATCAACTATGGAACCGAACAAATCTTGTCCAAACTTTCTAGCTATGGACTCACACCAAAGGCTGCCTCACAAATTTTCAACCAATATAAGGAAGAGTCGCTTAATCTTATTGAGGAACACCCTTATCTCTTGGTAGAGGAAGTTCAAGGAATCGGATTTAAAATGGCGGATCAACTGGCTGAACGTCTCGGCATTGCTAGTGATGCTCCTGAGCGTTTACGAGCCGCCCTGATTCATTGTCTACTAGAAGCTAGTATGGAAGAGGGCGACACCTACATCGAAGCCAAAGCCTTGCTTGAACGAACTATCATCCTTTTGGAAAGTGCTCGCCAAATTGAACTTGACCCCTCCTTGGTCGCTAACCAATTAACCAACCTCATCCAAGAGGATAAAGTGCAAAATATAGAGACTAAAATCTTTGATAATACCCTATATTTTGCGGAACAGGGCATCTATACCCACCTAACTCGTATCATGAAAGACCAACCTGACATTAGTGCAGAGGACAAAATCCAATCAAGTCTTGAAGAGGTGGAAGAGGAGCTTGGTATTACTTATGACAAGGTTCAAAAAGATGCCATTATCAAAGCCCTACAAAGTAAGGTCTTCATCCTGACAGGTGGTCCCGGAACAGGGAAAACCACTGTTATTAACGGCATTATTAAAACCTATGCCGACCTTCATGGTCTAGATCTTAAAAAGTCTGATTTGCCTATTATTTTAGCGGCACCAACAGGACGGGCTGCTCGTCGGGTGAACGAACTCACCAAACTTCCTAGTGCCACTATTCATAGGCATTTGGGCCTCAATAGCGAGGACGATTTCAAGACCTTAGATGACTATCTCGATTGCGATTTGATTATCATCGATGAGTTCTCTATGGTTGATACTTGGTTGGCCAATCAACTCTTCGAAAGCATTTCTGATACTACTCAAGTAATCATTGTAGGTGACCAAGATCAGCTGCCTTCCGTAGGTCCTGGCCAAGTCTTGGCTGACCTTTTGCAGATTGATGACTTGCCTAAGGTTTCTCTAACCAAAATTTTCAGACAATCTGAGGATTCCACTATTGTTACCTTAGCTAGCCAGATGCGCAAAGGCCAACTACCCGCTGATTTCACAGAGAAAAAGGCTGACCGATCATACTTTGAGGCTAATGCTAGCCATATTCTACAGATGGTCCCTAAAATTGTCTCTGCGGCTATTAAAAGTGGGATTGCTGCTCAGGATGTACAGATTCTGGCCCCCATGTACCGAGGACAGGCTGGTATCAACAATCTCAATACCATTATGCAGGATCTACTCAATCCCAAAGAAAAAGCCAATCAATTTGCCTTTAATGATATTTTCTTCCGTAAGAATGACAAGATTCTCCATCTGGTCAACGATACAGAACTCAATGTCTTCAATGGCGATATCGGAATCATCACTGACCTCATACCTGGTAAATATACTGAAAGTAAGCAGGACGAAATTTACATGTCCTTCGATGGCAATGAGGTTATCTATCCTCGTAACGAATGGAATAAGATTACTCTGGCCTATGCCATGTCAATCCACAAATCCCAAGGGAGTGAGTTCCCAGTCGTTATCCTTCCTATCACACGCCAAAGTGGACGTATGCTTCAACGTAACCTCATCTACACCGCTATCACACGTGCCAAGAGTAAGCTAGTCATGTTAGGGGAAATTGCAGCCTTCGATTATGCCGTTCACAACGAAGGCGCCAAACGCAATACCTACCTCATCCAACGTTTTGAACAAACTTATTCACAAGCTGTTGATAAGTCTGTCGAAAAGATTGTTAAAAACGAGGCAACAGATGCCTCTAATCAAACAATAACAGAAAACGATATACCCTCAGAAACCCTTAAAAACAAAGACTTCTTGGAAAATATCAAACCATCCCAAACTCTTATCAACACTTATTCACACCCTGTGGATAAGTCTGTTAACAAAGCTGTGCAAACAGAAGAAAACAGTCGTTTAACTGAGGAAAATTGGGCAACTATCGACCCAATGATAGGTCTCAGCGAAGATGATATTGCAGCCTTTTTTAACAACAACTAAGAAAAAGACTTGGAGATCAACTCCAAGTCTTTTCATTTACTAAAATACTAATCGAATCAGGGCCATGGACACAATACCAACGATCACAGCATAGAGGAGATTCTTACTCTTAAATGCTACAATTACCGTTGGCACCATGGCCAGGATTTCCATCCACCTAAACTGTGGCAAGTGACCAATCTTCTCAGTCGTGAGACTAGAGAGAACCAGGGCAAAAAGAATAGAAACTGGTAAGTAGTGTAAGAAACGAACAACTATATCTGGTAGACCCTTGTATTTAACCAGTACAAAGGGGAGAATACGAGGAACCCAACTGACTATAAATCCAAGTAAGATAGCTGTGAGAATAAACTTATTGACGGCCATCACACATTACCCCCACACTACATCCAATCAAAGTAGACACTAGAACGGCCAAAGACTCTGATAAGATGATACTAAAACTCAGATATGCCACCGCAATAGATAACAGAATCATAAACAGCTTACGCACCCCTTCACCTAGCAAGGCATCAAACTGACTACTTAACAAACCAAGAAACATAGCAATCAAGGCAAAATCCAAACCAAAAAGCTCAGGATTAGGAATCATTGAACCAATCAAGCAACCAATTACTGATGATACAATCCAAACCAGATAACTGAAAATATTGTTACCATGCATCCAGTCAGCGGAAATATCTTTATGATGCACATATTCTCCTAATAAGACACCATAACTTTCATCCGTAATCAGACTACCAATTCCCAGCTGATTCCAGAGGCTTGTTTTTGTAAAAATCATCGTTGCATGTAAACTCATCAACATATTACGCAAATTAACCAAGAAAACAGTCAAGGTTAACTCACCTAGGCCAGCTCCCGCAACTACTAAAGCACACATGGCAAACTGGGCCGAGCCACCATAGACCAAGGCACACATGAGAGCAACCTCAAGGGCTGATAGACCCGAAGCGGACGCTACAACACCGAAGGATAGGCCAATAGCTACATAGCCTAAAGCTGTCGGTACCGCGGCTTTTACACCTAAACGAAAGTCAGACACTCTCGATTCCTTTCTAAAGGAACCTCTTACCAGACGAGTAAGAGGTTCTTCTTATTCTTCAAATCCTGCAAAGGCTAGACTTGGTTTAGCATTTAAATCTAACTCAGCAAAATGTTTTTTATCATATTCAATAGCTGCTGCTAAAGCAATCATACCAGCATTGTCACCACAAAGACGCAAAGGAGGAATAATCACATCTACATCTGTGATTTCCTCAGCCAAGCGTTCACGTAAGCCCTGATTAGCTGCCACGCCCCCAGCAACAACAAGTGTTTTGACAGGGTAACGCTCTAAAGCTTTCTTCGTCTTAGCTAGGAGAATATCCAACACAGCAGCTTGGAAGGAAGCACAAAGGTCTTCTGTTACTAAAACTTCCCCTTTCTGCTCAGCATTATGGTGCAAATTAATGAAGGCTGACTTCAAGCCTGAAAATGAAAACTCCAAGTGGTCTTCCTTTATCATAGCGCGTGGAAAATCATAAACATCTTTCCCTTTATGAGCCAATTCATCAATTTCACGCCCAGCTGGGTAGGTCAATCCCATCACACGACCGACCTTGTCATAGGCCTCACCAACTGCATCATCACGTGTCTCACCAACAATCTTGTAATTTCCCGGTTCTGACACATAAACCAACTCTGTGTGTCCCCCAGACACCAAAAGTGCTAGGAGGGGATACTCTAATTCTTGAACCTCACGCGCCGCCATCAGATGCCCTGCCATATGATTGACCGGAATCAAAGGCAAACCGTGCGCCCAGGCAAAGGCCTTAGCTGCTGCCATCCCAACCAAGAGGGCTCCAACCAAGCCTGGGCCATAGGTTACAGCTACAGCATCCAATTGTTCAGCAGCAATTCCCGCCTCAGATAAAGCATCCTTAATACAAAGAGTCACTACTTCCACATGGTGACGGCTAGCCACCTCAGGAACAACACCACCAAATCGTTTATGGCTTTCTACCTGACTGGCAATAATATTACTTAAAAGTTCTTTCTCATTTTTTAAAACGGCAACTGAAGTCTCGTCACACGAGCTCTCCACTGCCAAAATATATCTATCTGCCATTAGACTTCCTCTCGCCTCATGATAACCGCATCCTCTTGAGGCTCATGATAATAATTTTTTCGAATTCCTAGACTTTCAAAACCAAATTTTCTATAAAGCGCCTGAGCGACTTGATTTGAAGTCCTCACTTCTAGAAAGATTGGCTCACTACGCTCTTCTAAATACTTCATCAGCTGACTGGCATAACCACGTCCCTGATAAGCTTTTAGAACCGCAACATTGGTAACCTCAAGCTCTCCAACTAAATTTTGAAGGGCTAAAAAACCAACGACTTCTTCCTGATCATAAACATAGAAATACTCCGTAGTATCCAAAGCCAAGTCTGCTACCACTTGTTCTATCGTCCACGGAGACTTGTCATAAACATCCGACAAAATCTGGTAAATGATCTGAGCCTGTTCCTGGCAACTCAATCTAGACGCGCTTGATGTAGTTGTCACGGTTAGTCTCCTCATGTGTCTTAAGCCAGTTTTCCTCTGCCTCAACTCGCTTCAAGTAATGTGGGACAAAGGCATCCACATTAACAGGAGGCAATGATAAACCTAAACGACCAATTAACAGGGCTGACGGAAGACTTGACAAGATAGTTGCCTCTGGAAGGCTTTCCTTAATCTGATCCACAAAATTAACTACTTCACCTACAAAAGTTACCTTTTCAAACGTTTTAGCTTGCTCAAGAACATCTGTAAAAGCAGCATGACAATCAGGGACGATAGCTTGGCCGTTTTCATAAAATCCGACGTAAACATTATTACGACGGGCATCCATGATAGGAATCACAACACCGTCAACCGAAAGGTTTGTCAGCGCCTGTAGACTTGAAACTCCCACTAAATCAATGTCAAGCGCATAGGCTAATGTCTTAGCTGTTGCAACAGCCACACGAAGCCCTGTGTAGGATCCAGGTCCTTGAGCAACAACGATACGGTCTAAATCAGCTGGTTGCCAGCTCGCCTGAGCGACCAAAAAATCAATGGTGGGCATCAAACTAATACTGTGATTCTTTTTCACTGTCACGGTTGCCTCTGCCACTAAGTTCTCATCTTCCAACAAGGCTACTGATAAAGCCGTGCTAGAAGTATCAAATGCTAATATTTTCATCTTTTTTCCTTGTTTCCTTTTATGCTTTTCTATTATAACACAAGTAGTTATTTTCCAAAAACGAACATTCCCCAACTTTTTCCGCCATTTTCTTTATCTAGCCCTTATCTTATGGTACAATAATAGTAATTGTTAAACGAATCAAGGCTACTAGCTATTACTCATAAAGTGAATATCATAACGTCAAGTAAATCATAGAAAGATTAACTTGACCGGTTTTTTTATAGAATGGCAGAGCCTTTTGGAAAGAAAGGAAAACCATGATTTATAAAGTCTTTTACCAAGAAACTAAAGAGCGTAATCCACGCCGTGAACAGACAAAATCACTCTACCTAGATATCGATGCAGAAACTGAACTTGAGGGACGTATCCAAGCTCGTCAAATCATCGAAAAAAGCACTGCCTATAACATCGAATTCATCGAGCTCCTCTCAGAAAAAGCCCTTGAATACGAAAAAGAAACAGGCGTTTTTGAAGTAACGGAGTTCTAAGACTATGGCATCAAAAATCAATCTAAAACCTGAAGAAGTTGGGGTTTATGCGATTGGTGGTTTGGGGGAAATCGGTAAAAACACCTATGGTATTGAATACCAAGATGAGATTATCATCGTCGATGCAGGTATTAAATTCCCTGAGGATGATCTTCTCGGTATCGATTATGTCATTCCGGACTATTCTTACATCGTTGAAAACGTTGACCGTGTTAAAGCTCTTGTCATTACTCACGGTCACGAAGACCATATTGGTGGTATTCCCTTCCTTCTTAAGCAGGCAAACATCCCAATCTACGCAGGTCCGCTTGCCCTCGCTCTCATCAAAGGAAAATTGGAAGAACACGGGCTACTTCGTGACGCACAACTCTATGAAATTAATGCTAATACAGAGCTTACTTTCAAAAATATGAGCGTGACCTTCTTCCGCACAACTCACTCAATTCCAGAACCTCTCGGAATTGTCATCCATACACCACAAGGTAAAATTGTTTGTACCGGTGACTTTAAGTTTGACTTCACTCCAGTAGGTGAGCCAGCAGACCTTCATCGTATGGCTGCACTCGGTGAAGAAGGGGTTCTTTGCCTCCTCTCAGACTCAACCAATGCTGAAGTCCCAACTTTCACTAATTCCGAGAAGGTCGTTGGACAATCCATCATGAAAATTATTGAAGGCATCCACGGACGTATTATCTTCGCCTCATTTGCCTCTAATATTTTCCGTCTGCAACAAGCTGCCGAAGCTGCTGTAAAAACCGGTCGTAAGATTGTTGTCTTTGGACGTTCTATGGAAAAAGCCATTGTTAATGGTGTTGAACTAGGCTACATCAAGGTTCCAAAAGGAACTATTATTGACCCTAGTGAGATGAAAAACTACCATTCCAGTGAGATTCTTATCATGTGTACTGGTTCTCAAGGAGAGCCTATGGCAGCCCTTGCACGTATCGCTAACGGGATGCACCGCCAAGTGACACTGCAACCTGGTGACACTGTTATTTTCTCATCTAGCCCTATCCCAGGAAATACAACCAGCGTTAACCGCTTGATTAATACTATTCAAGAAGCTGGCGTCGATGTTATCCACGGTAAAATCAACAATATCCATACCTCTGGACACGGTGGTCAACAAGAGCAAAAACTCATGCTTCGTTTGATCAAACCAAAATTCTTCATGCCTGTTCACGGTGAATACCGCATGCAGAAAGTCCACGCAGGTCTCGCTGTTGATTGTGGTGTTCCAAAAGATAATATCTTTATCATGGAAAATGGTGATGTCCTAGCCCTAACAAAAGATTCTGCTCGTCGTGCAGGTCATTTCAATGCTCAAGACATCTATGTCGATGGTAATGGTATCGGTGATATCGGGGCGGCCGTTCTTCGTGACCGTCGTGATCTTTCTGAAGACGGGGTCGTCCTTGCTGTCGCAACTGTTGATTTCAAGTCTAAGATGATTCTAGCTGGTCCAGATATTCTCAGTCGTGGCTTTATCTATATGCGTGAATCTGGTGATCTTATTCGTGATAGCCAACGCATTTTATTCAACGCAATTCGTATTGCTCTTAAAAATAAAGACGCCAGCATTCAATCCGTTAACGGAGCTATCGTCAATGCATTACGACCATTCCTATATGAAAAAACAGAACGTGAGCCAATCATCATTCCAATGATTCTCACACCTGATAACTAAAAAATGGTAGCCTAACAGCTACCATTTTTTAGTCCGATACAAATCTTCAGTAAGTAAAAAAGTTCCATAAACGCTGCTTCTCCTTTTATACACCTGGATAAATGTAAGATACCGCCCCTGGTGTTGTTGAATTTTATAAATTAAACCAAGCATGATAGTTATCAATGTGTTGCTAATTGTTATAGTTCGACTCCAAGATTTGAATCTAACCAACTTGTTTAACATAACCAACGTATCCATATCCACCATCAGTCCAACATACAATCGAACGAGCAGCAGATATCGAACCAACAGCATAAGCCTTGGCTAGTAATTGAGAAGAACAAGTCTCCATTTTGAACAGTATAAGAATCAGCATCAGTTGTTTGAGCGACTGTAAGACCGAGCAATAATGTACTTGGGACTATTGCTAAGGCAGCTGTTTTGTTGTTTTTATATTTCCCCCTGAATAAGATTGATATAAAATTAGTTTAACATCTTGATATTTTTATGTAATTAATAGAGAAAAAAGAAATATGACAAAAGCAAACAAATCTGTTAGAGGTACATAATCTATCCAAGAACTTAATAAACTCCTTTTTAAACAAAAAGAAAACCAGGTAACCCTGATCTTCAAATTATTTTATTAATACAGATCTAAGTAGTTATCAATTTCCCATTGTGAAACGAAAGTAGCGTAGCTTGCCCATTCCATACGTTTCGCATCAAGGAAGTTTGTATAGATATGATTACCCAATGCTTGACGAACCACTTCATCCGTTTCCAATGCTTTAAGAGCATTACGTAGTGTTGATGGCAAATCAATGATACCAGCCTCTTTACGTTCTTCTGGAGACATTGAGTAGATGTTTGTTTCAACTGGATCTGGTGCTTCAATCTTGTTAATAATACCATCAAGACCTGCTTCCAAAAGAACAGCAAGTGCCAAGTATGGGTTTGCCATTGGGTCTACTGAACGCAATTCCAAACGTGTACCCATACCACGAGAAGCAGGGACGCGAATCAATGGTGAACGGTTGCTACCTGCCCATGCAATATATACAGGGGCTTCGTAACCTGGTACCAAACGTTTATAAGAGTTAACCGTTGGATTAATAATGGCAGTATAGTTATAGGCATGTTTCATCAATCCACCAAGGAAGTAATAGGCATCTTGAGATAATTGCATACCACGTGGATCTTCTGGATCGAAGAAAGCATTTCCTTCATCAGTGAAGAGAGACATGTTACAGTGCATACCACTACCAGCAATACCGTATTTAGGTTTCGCCATAAATGTAGCATAGAGACCATGTTTACGAGCAATTGTCTTAACAACTAGCTTAAACATTTGAATATTATCACATGCTTTCAAAACATCAGCATATTTAAAATCGATTTCGTGTTGTCCAACCGCAACCTCATGGTGAGATGCTTCAACTTCAAATCCCATTTCTGTCAACACATTAACAATTTCACGACGTGTGTT
This sequence comes from Streptococcus sp. 1004_SSPC, assembly GCF_001069025.1. Taxonomy (NCBI): domain Bacteria; kingdom Bacillati; phylum Bacillota; class Bacilli; order Lactobacillales; family Streptococcaceae; genus Streptococcus; species Streptococcus sp. 1004_SSPC. Next base: position 94,255 of record NZ_JWGQ01000011.1, read on the forward strand.
GTCGGCAAGGTCAGTTGGTGCAAGGTCAAAATAACCACCTTTATCGTTAACTTCAAGCGTAGGATTACCTTGTTCATCTAATTTGAAAAGGAAAAATTCTGGCTCTGGTCCAAGATTAAATGATTTATAACCAACTTCTTCCATATGACGCAAAGCTTTTTTCAAGTTACCACGTGGGTCTCCTGCAAATGGTTCACCTGCCGAAGTATAGATATCACAAATAAGACCAGCGACTGCCCCATTTTCATCACCCCAAGGGAAGACTGTCCAAGTATCAAGATCTGGGTAAAGATACATATCAGATTCATTGATACGAACAAAACCTTCGATTGATGAACCATCAAACATAGCTTTATTTGAAAGTACCTTATCCAACTGTTCATCTGTCGCAGGAATTTCAACATTCTTCATAACACCAAGGATGTCAGAGAACATTAAACGCAAAAAAGTAACATTCTTCTCTTTGACTTCGCGACGAATATCAGCTGCTGTGATTGCCATAATAGGGGTCTCCTTTATAAAAACCAAAAATAAAAGTTCAAAGCGTAATTAAATACGCAAGTTACCAAATCGTTGTGATGGGGTCGTAAAACGGCCTTGCTGAAGGAGTTCATCATGCAAGATACGTCGAACGTCCGCATCAGTTAAAGCTACTTGTTTTTGTTGCGCACGAACTTTACGTTCCTCATACTCATGCTTAATTGCTGCAATATTGTAACCGTCATTCAAAAAATCTTTGATTTCCAATAAACTATCCATATCATTTAATGAGTACATACGACGATTTCCAGCTGTACGTTCAGGTTGAATCAACCCCTGATCTTCATAGTAACGAATTTGACGAGCAGTTAAATCCGTTAACTTCATAACTGTGCCAATCGGAAAAACAGCCAAAGAACGTCTTAGTTCTTTTTCTCTTGCCATGATCATCCTCCTTTCCTAACAATTATATTCTGAATGTTACTACATGTCAACAGATAATGTTACTTTTTCTTACACAATAAGAAAATCCCGAACATTGTATTGCTTATTATCTTATATTCAAGGATTTTATTTTAAAAACCATAAAAAAAGAGCTCAAGAGAACTCTATTATTCTTATTTTAAATGTTTAAGTAACCAATCATAATCATAATTAACAAGTATTGCAATAAAGACTCCGCAAAACGTTTCAAATACTCTGGCTATCACATAGGTGAAGGTATTATCAGGTGGAATAGACAAAGTAATAATCAAAAGCGCAGCCACTCCTCCAATAACTCCAGAAGCATTATTAAAGGACACATTAATGACAATAGTCAACATTGTTAAAATAGGGACCAATAGCAAAGTCACCCAAACTGAATTGTCAAACCACATATTCACAAAATAGAATAAAAGCGATAAAAGACCCCCAACTGTATTCGCAAAAATACGTGACTTTCCAAATTGAACACTACGGTCAAAATTCTCACGCAAACTAAAAACAGCAGTTAAACAACCAATCTGAAGCCCTTCCCAGCCTAAAGCAGAGAACAAGCCTAAAACAAGAAAAACGGCTATCCCGGTCTTTAGTGTACGCATACCAAACTTAAATTTTTTTGATTCAAATTTCAATCCCATTCTACTATTTTACCATGATTGACTGGCTTTTGGGATATTTCACTGTATAATTAAAAAATAAAAAAGAATGTTGATATTTTACATCTTACAATTGAATAGTCTTCAATTCAACAAAAAAGAACGCCTTACAGAACGTTCTTAATTTACTAAAAATTATTTTTCAGTCAAAGCTGCAAGTCCTGGGAGTTCTTTACCTTCAAGAAGTTCCATAGAAGCTCCACCACCAGTAGAGATCCATGAGAATTTATCTGCACGTCCAAGGTTGATTGCTGCGGCAGCTGAGTCACCACCACCGATGATTGATTTAACGCCTGGTTGTTTCACGATAGCGTCCATCACACCGATTGTACCAGCTTGGAAGTCAGGGTTTTCAAATACACCCATAGGACCATTCCATACAACTGTTTTCGCACCAGTCAAGGCTTTATCGAATTCAGCAATTGATTTAGGACCGATATCCAAGCCAAGGAAACCTGGGTCTACTGCTTCACCTTCAGTGTCTTTCACTTCAGTGTAGTCAGCAAATGCATTAGCTTCTTTTGAGTCAACTGGCAAGATCAATTTACCGTTTGATTTTTCAAGAAGAGCTTTAGCAACATCAAGTTTATCTTCTTCTACAAGTGAGTTACCGATTTCGATACCTTGTGCTTTGTAGAATGTGTAAGTCATACCACCACCGATAAGAACTTTATCAGCTTTTGCAAGAAGGTTTTCGATAACACCAATCTTATCAGATACTTTAGAACCACCAAGGATAGCTACGAATGGACGTTCTGGAGTTTCAACTGCTTCTTTGATGTAAGCAATTTCATTTTCAAGAAGGAAACCAGCAACAGCTTTGTCAACGTTTGCTGAGATACCAACGTTAGATGCGTGTGCACGGTGAGCTGTACCAAATGCATCGTTTACGAAGATACCATCCCCAAGTGATGCCCAGTATTTACCAAGTTCAGGATCATTTTTAGATTCTTTCTTGCCATCAACATCTTCAAAACGAGTGTTTTCAACCAAGAGAACTTGTCCATCTTCAAGAGCATTGACAGCTGCTTCCAACTCAGCACCACGTGTAACACCTGGGATAAATTTAACGTCTTGACCCAATTTAGCAGCCAAGTCAGCAGCTACAGGAGCAAGTGATTTGCCTTCTTTATCAGCTTCTTCTTTTACGCGTCCAAGGTGAGAGAAGAGAATTGCACGTCCACCTTGTTCAAGAATGTACTTGATAGTCGGAAGGGCAGCAGTGATACGGTTGTCGTTAGTGATCACGCCATCTTTTACAGGTACGTTGAAGTCAACACGAACGAGAACTTTTTTCCCTTTCAAGTCAACATCTTTAACAGTCAATTTAGCCATTTGATCAGACTCCTTAATTTTTTAATACGTTTTCATTATATCACAAAATGCATAAAAGAGATAGCAAAATCAGAAGGATTTCTAGCTTATTACTAGTATAAGGCATTTAGCATATAATCTAAATAGAAAGGTCGAATATCCATGAAAAACAGCTAAACACGAAGCAGAAACAAGATGATCATGATCTAAATGTAATCCTTATTCTTACCCTTGTTCCTCTGCTCCTCTTTCTTACTCTTAAACCAACTCTTTTTTCATACACTAACCAAATATCAGTACCGCTATGGCTTCGATTAATCTTATTAGCTAGTTGTCAATTTGCCATCGCAGGCTTAGGAACCAGCACTGTTATGCTTTATTGCAAAGAATCTTTCAGACACTTTGGATTAATCACCAAAAATTTAGTTATCATCCTTTTTCAATCTCTTCTTGTAGCCCTACCACTTATCATATTTAAAGGAATTACTCATCAGATTAATTCCTATCTACCTCTTCAATCAATACAATTAACAAAAGAAGTAATGAGCCAATCATTTCCTAGTAATATCCTGGCATACATTTTCATCCGTCTTATTTGGGGATTCTGGGAAGGCTTTAACTATGCAGTTATCACTGAAAAGATAGGCATACATTTTCCATCTCCTTACTATTGGTTAGATAGTGGAGCAATAACTTGTGCGATTTTTTACCTCCTTATCCATGGAAACATTGTTTTTTGATGTCTATACCCTATTTGAATCACTTACCGTTTTTATACTTATTTATGGTATGCTAGCTATACAAAAACATAATAAGAACTCCTGGGGTTGTGTCAAGCCCTTTATACTTATTTGGAATATCTTCTAGCTTATTCATAAATCACAATCCTACTGAGATTATAACAGCCTATTTATGCGACTGTTTTATTATTTTGGAAAATAAAAAAGAGCCGAAGCTCTTCTTCCTATACAATTGAATTATTTAGCGATTTTCGCGAAGTATTCAAGAGTACGTACAAGTTGTGAAGTGTATGACATTTCGTTATCATACCAAGCAACAGTTTTAACCAATTGATGTCCATCAACAGTTTGAACTTTAGTTTGAGTTGCGTCAAACAATGAACCGAATGACATACCAACAACGTCAGAAGATACGATTGGATCTTCAGTGTAACCGTAAGATTCGTTAGCAGCTGCTTTCATTGCTGCGTTAACTTCATCAACAGTTACTTCTTTGTTAAGGACTGAAACCAATTCAGTTACAGAACCTGTTGGAATTGGAACACGTTGAGCAGCACCGTCAAGTTTACCGTTCAATTCTGGGATAACCAAACCGATAGCTTTAGCAGCACCAGTTGAGTTAGGAACGATGTTAGCAGCACCAGCACGAGCACGACGCAAATCACCTTTACGGTGTGGTCCATCAAGGATCATTTGGTCTCCAGTGTAAGCGTGGATAGTAGTCATCAAACCTTGTTTAACACCAAAGTTATCTTGCAATGCTTTAGCCATTGGTGCCAAGCAGTTTGTAGTACATGAAGCACCTGAGATAACTGTTTCAGTACCGTCAAGGATATCGTGGTTAGTGTTAAATACGATTGTTTTAACATCGTTTCCACCAGGAGCAGTGATAACAACTTTCTTAGCACCACCATTAGCGTGCAAGTGTTTTTCAGCAGCTGCTTTAGTTGCAAAGAAACCAGTTGCTTCAAGAACGATTTCTACACCGTCGTTAGCCCAGTCAATTTGTTCTGGGTCACGTTCAGCAGAAACCTTAACGAATTTACCGTTAACTTCAAATCCACCTTCTTTTACTTCAACAGTTCCGTTGAAACGACCTTGAGTTGTGTCATATTTCAACAAATGTGCAAGCATTGTAGGATCTGTAAGGTCATTGATGCGAGTAACTTCAACACCTTCTACGTTTTGGATACGACGGAAAGCAAGACGACCGATACGACCGAAACCGTTAATACCAACTTTAACTACCATTAGTGATTTCCTCCTTATGAAAATCAAATAAATATAATTTTGAGAGCAAGCTCTCCCTATTGTGAAAAGATTAACTTGAGCGCTTTCATTTAACCTTTTAACATCCCTATTATATAATTTTTTTCAGGAAAATGCAAATAGAAAAAGGCACTTACTTTCATAAGCACCTTAACTTAAAAACTTCTAATTAAGCTTCACCAGAATTTTTCTTGATGATTTCTTCTTGAACTGATTTAGGAACATCTTCATAGTGGTCGAATACCATCATGAATGTACCACGTCCTTGAGTTGCAGAACGAAGTGTTGTTGCATAACCGAACATTTCAGCAAGTGGTACATAGGCACGAACGATTTGGCTGTTACCGTGTGCTTCCATACCATCAACACGTCCACGACGAGCAGTAACGTGACCCATAACATCACCAAGGTTCTCTTCTGGAACAGTGATAGTTACAAGCATCATTGGCTCAAGAATAGTTGGTTGTGCAGTCTTAGCAGCTTCTTTAAGTGCAAGAGATGCAGCAATCTTGAAGGCTGTTTCAGATGAATCGACATCGTGGTATGAACCATCATAAAGTTTAGCTTTGATGTCAACCATTGGGTATCCAGCAAGGACACCGTTAGCCATAGATTCTTCCAATCCTTTTTCTACTGCAGGGATGAATTCACGTGGAACCACACCACCGACGATAGCATTTTCGAATTCGAAACCTTTACCTTCTTCATTTGGAGTAAATTCAATCCAAACATCACCAAACTGACCTTTACCACCAGATTGACGTTTGAAGAATCCACGTGCTTGTGTAGCTGCACGGAATGTTTCACGATATGATACTTGTGGAGCACCTACGTTTGCTTCAACTTTGTGTTCACGTTTCAAACGGTCAACAAGGACATCAAGGTGAAGTTCCCCCATACCAGAGATAACTGTTTCACCAGTTTCAGGGTTAGTTTCAACACGGAATGTTGGATCTTCTTCAGCAAGTTTTTGAAGACCGATACCCATCTTATCTTGGTCAGCTTTAGTCTTAGGCTCAACCATCAATTGGATAACTGGTTCTGGAACTTCGATTGACTCAAGAATAACTTTAGCTTTTTCATCAGTCAATGAATCACCAGTTGTAGTATCTTTCAAACCGATAGCAGCAGCGATATCACCAGCGTATACTTGTTCAATTTCTTGACGGCTGTTAGCGTGCATTTGAAGGATACGTCCGATACGTTCACGTTTACCTTTAGATGTGTTCATTACGTATGAACCTGATTGAAGGATACCTGAGTAAACACGGATAAATGTCAAACGACCTACAAATGGGTCAGTCATGATCTTGAAGGCAAGAGCTGCAAATGGCTCATCATCAGATGCTGGACGAGTTTCTTCTTCGTCTGTATCTGGGTTGATACCTTTAATTGCAGGGATATCAAGTGGGCTTGGAAGGTAATCGATAACCGCATCAAGCATCAATTGAACACCTTTGTTCTTGAAGGCAGAACCACAAAGAACTGGGAAGAATTCAACGTTGATTGTTGCACGACGGATAGCTGCTTTCAATTCCTCGTTAGTGATTTCTTCACCTTCAAGGTATTTCATCATCAAATCTTCGTCAGTTTCAGCAACTGCTTCGATCAATTTTTCACGGTATTCGTTTGCTTGATCAACGTAATCAGCTGGAATATCTTCTTCAAGAATATCTGTACCAAGGTCATTAGTATAGATTTCAGCTTTCATTTTAATCAAGTCAATGATACCACGGAAATCATCTTCAGCACCAATTGGCAATTGAATTGGGTGAGCGTTTGCTTGAAGACGATCGTGAAGTGTGCTTACTGAGTAAAGGAAGTCAGCACCGATTTTATCCATTTTGTTGGCAAATACGATACGTGGAACACCATACTCAGTTGCTTGACGCCAAACTGTTTCAGTTTGAGGTTCTACACCTGATTGTGAGTCAAGAACGGTTACCGCACCATCCAATACACGGAGTGAACGCTGTACTTCGATAGTGAAGTCCACGTGCCCTGGTGTATCGATGATGTTAACACGGTGGCCATTCCATTGTGCTGTTGTAGCGGCAGAAGTGATTGTGATACCACGTTCTTGCTCTTGCTCCATCCAGTCCATTTGTGATGCACCTTCGTGAGTTTCACCGATCTTGTGAATTTTACCAGTGTAGTAAAGGATACGCTCTGTTGTAGTTGTTTTACCGGCATCGACGTGGGCCATGATACCGATATTACGAGTTTTTGCAAGTGAAAATTCGCGTGCCATTAGGTTTATTCTCCTATAAATATTTTAGTTTACTTATTTATTATAACATTATTGTCAAAAAACGGATAGGCAGGACCTACCCGTTTTTTCACTAATATTTAACTGGTTTTCAAATGATATGAATTATATTATTTGAATTCATAGTCAGCCTATTACAAATCCATAATCTTAGCTTATGAATATATGACTGTAATTCAGCTTGAAACTTATGATTACCAGCGGAAGTGTGCAAAGGCACGGTTTGCTTCAGCCATTTTGTGAGTATCTTCACGTTTCTTAACTGATGCACCAGTGTTGTTTGCAGCATCCATGATTTCTTTTGCAAGACGATCTTTCATAGTGTGTTCACCACGCGCACGTGATGCGTTAACCAACCAACGAAGACCAAGAGTTGTACGACGTTCTGGACGAACTTCAACTGGGACTTGGTAGTTTGAACCACCGACACGACGTGCACGTACTTCAAGTACAGGCATGATGTTGTCCATAGCTGTTTCAAATACTTCAAGAGCATCGTTTCCAGTTGCTTCTTTGATTTGCTCGAAAGCATCGTATACGATTGTTGCAGCAGTACCACGTTTACCGTCAAGCATTACACGGTTGATAAGACGTGTAACGATTTTTGAATTGTACAATGGATCTGCCAATACTTCGCGTTTAGGCGCTCTATTCTTACGACTCATTTTATCTTATCTCCCTTCTTATCCTTTAGGACGTTTAGCACCGTACTTAGAACGGCTTTGTTTACGATCAGCTACACCTGCAGTATCAAGTGCACCACGGACGATGTGGTAACGTACCCCTGGAAGGTCTTTTACACGTCCACCACGGATAAGAACAACGCTGTGTTCTTGGAGGTTGTGTCCGATACCTGGGATGTAAGCAGTAACTTCGATAAGGTTGCTCAAACGTACACGAGCGAATTTACGAAGGGCTGAGTTAGGTTTTTTAGGTGTCATTGTTCCAACACGTGTTGCAACACCACGTTTTTGTGGTGAAGATACGTTAGTTTGAACTTTTTTGTGGCTGTTGTAACCAACGTTCAAAGCTGGTGATTTAGATTTAACAACTTTTGATTGACGTGGTTTACGAACCAATTGGTTAATTGTAGGCATCTACATTCTCCTGTGTTTTTTTATTTTTGGTTGATATGGCACTTGGTGACAGACCATATCTGTGTGTACTTTTGCAACTTATGTCAGCACGTCTCTGTACACTTTTGAGAGACCAAAAGTAAAAAGTACCGTCTAATATAGTATCATTTTTTGATAATTATTGTCAAGACTTTCTTGTTAAAAAGAAAAATTCCTAATCATCAAATTAGGAATTACGTTTTAAGCTTTTGATTTATCGAAAATATTACCTACTTCAACTTCTACTTTTTGTGCTTTTACATCGATGTCAGAAACAGTAAGTAATGATTTATATTCATGGATATCACGATCGCCTTTAGCATTTTCTGCAAATACAGCTACACCTACTAACTCACTATCAAATTCTGAAAGCAAGCTAATCATACCCGTAATGGTACCACCACCTTTAAGAAAATCATCAACAATAAGGACGCGGCTATTAGGTTTCAAACTACGTTTTGAAAGGAACATTTTTTCAATACGATCACTTGAACCACTAACGTAGTTTACCGATACGGTTGAACCTTCTGTAATTTTCAGGTCACGACGAACAATAACAAATGGAATGTTCAAGACATCTGCTACTGCATTTGCTAAAGGAACTCCTTTAGTTGCAACAGTCATAACAGCATCAATTTTTTGCCCTTTAAAAGCACTAGCAATAATACGACCAACATTTTTCAAAATCGAGGGTGTACTCAGTAAATCAGATAGGTAGAGATAACCACCTGGTAAGATACGATCACTCTCGGAAAGACGCTTACAAAGATCTTCAACCAGACTTCTCGCATCTTCATCAGAAATAGTCGGTGTAAACATAACACCGCCAGATGCACCAGTTACTGTTTCGATTTCTCCTATTTGACTTTCCTCAAAAGCTTTTTTAATGATAGCAACATCTTCTGAGATTGAAGACTTTGCAGCTTCATAACGCTCTGCAAAGGTGTTGAGGCTTGTCAATTGATAAGGATTATTAATCAGGTAGTTTGAAATCACTACCATACGCTCACTTCGTTTTAATTTCATATGTTACCTATATTTTCTGTACTTTTTAACTATTATACCATAATACAGCAAAAAACGAACATTTTCATATGAAATGCTCACTTAATTTCGATTTCAATCAAATTTTGGCTTGTAGAAGGAACGATTATCCATAGCAAAGAGACGATTTGTCATTTCTCCTGGTCCTACTAGGTTAAGGGCTGTCGTCATCATCATCATACTGGCATCAAGATTATCAATCATATGAATAATCTCTGCCTCCATAATACGGGGGCGCACTGGACTACCGTACTCTAGTTGTCCGTGATGGCTGAGAATGACATGACGCAAAACAACGACATCCTCACGCGTATCGTCAATATTGAGCTCCATGAGCACCTTGGTGATTTCTTCATCAATCAAAGCAATATGACCAATCAAGTTTCCACGAACCGTATACTCAGTATGTTCAGGACCAGTAAGTTCAATGACCTTAGCTAGGTCATGGAGCATAATTCCTGCAAAGAGCAGATTCTTATTTAGCTCTGGATAAATATCTCCAATGCTATCCGCTAGGCGAACCATAGTAGCTGTATGATAGGCTAGTCCACTTTCAAAGGCATGGTGATTTGTTTTAGCAGCTGGAAAAGTGAAAAACTCTTTATTATACTTACGATAAAGGGCACGAACAACACGCTGCCAAGTTGCTTCCTCAATCTTGAAAATCATTTGCTCTAGGTATTCACGTACTTCGGAAGGATTTACTGGTGGTTTCTCTTTGAAATCAGCTGGATCATTTGGCTCACCAAATGAAGGGAGTCGCAAGGTAATTTGATTGACCTGAGGAGTATTATTATAAACCTCTCGGCGTCCTTCCATATGAACTACCTTACCAGCAGTAAATTCTTCAACATTATATGGCTGAGCGTCCCATAAATTTCCTGAAATCTCACCGGAATCATCCTGGAAGGTAAAGGCAATATAGTCCTTTCCCGCTCTTGTCTTACGTACCTCTGCACGCTTAATCAGATAAAAGCCTTCAAAATACTCGTCTTTTTTCATTTGATTAATCTTCATGCTTGTCCTCGTTTTCTAATCGTGGTAAATCCAACAAACTTTGTGTCGCACTGTCTTGATAGGTTTCAATTGTATCAAGAGCTCTAACAATTGCCCTACTCCTTGTGTTAAGAAGACTATCGACTGTTTTACTTGCCGTATTCAATTGTTTCTGAGCCTTAGCAAGCATGTCTCCAAACTTACCAAACTCTAACTTGACGTTGCCTAAAATTTTACTAATATCATCCGCATTCTTTTGAATATTCAAAGTTCTAAATCCTACAGACAATGAATTTAAAAGTGCTGATAAGGTTGACGGACCTGCGATAACAATATTCTCCTCGCGACGAAGGGCATCAAAGAAGGCTGGTTGGCGTACTACCTCAGCATAAAGTCCTTCCGTCGGCAAAAACAATATGCCAAAATTTGTGGTTTCAGGTGGGTTAAGATACTTCTTGTTAATATCCTTTGCAAATCGCTTAATACTAGTCAAAAGTGACTTACGGTGATTCTCAATTTCCTCTTTATTACCAGATTCATAAGCATCTTCCAGACGATAGTAATCTTCCAAAGGAAACTTAGAATCAATGGGAAGGTAGATATATTCATCTTTATGGTTTCCTGGCATTTTAATTGCATATTCAACTCGTTCACTTGAACCTGATACCGTAGGAAATTCTCGCTCGTACTGATTAACAGTCAATATGTCCTCAATAATTTGTCCTAATTGAAGCTCTCCCAAAATACCTCGTGTTTTTGTATTTGAAAGAACCTTGTTAAGACTTCCAACATCCTTGGCTACATTTTTCATTTCCCCCAAGCCCTGGTTAACCGACTCTAATTGTCTTGAAACCGTCTCAAAAGAGGCTTGTAAACGTGTTTGTAAGGTTTGCTCAAGTTTCTCTTCAACTGTCTGACGCATTTGTTCCAAACGTTTCTCATTGGAATCCTGCATATCTTTAACAGCTTTGGTTAAGCTTTGGTTTATTTGCTCAAGGCGTTGGTCAGAACGGTCTCGATTATCAGACAAATTTTGATGTAAAACCTCTCGGATATCTGTCAACTGTTGATATAGTTCCATCTGCAATTGGTTCAATTGCTTTGTCGTTTCCAATTGGTTTGTCTTAGCAAAACTTTCCAATTGAAACGAAACTTGATCTGAAAGATTATCTGCATTTTCTTCCAAACTCTTATTAATCTGTTCTTTTAACTCCATATTCTTCAAGAAAAGAGAAATAAGAATCCCCAAGCTTAATAAAGTTAAAAGTGTAAGTAGATAGATCATACTAACTCCTATCTTTAGTCTGGATGACAATCACATATCCATTTGGCACAATCACTTGAATTGGACCATCAACGAATTCATTGCTAGAATAGATTTTCTTCTGGAAATAATTCATATTAGTTAATTCGTATTTTGCTCCCAAAATCATCAGTTTTCCATCACCTTCATGTAAAAAAGAAACATATGTCATTCCGGGTTCTGGTAAAACTTTATGACTTCCTTCTGGATAATAAGTAATCTTATTTTGCTTATCTCGCAAACAGATACACCTCATAAAAGGAGCTAATTCAAGATCGCTGACCAAAAATATATTTGATAACATATGATCAATTCTGCCACCAAAAGCACCGAAAATAGTTACTTCCGCCTCAGGATATAATTGAAATATAATTTTTAGAGCTAACTCTGTATCCGTATCATCCTTTTCAGCTGGAGCAATCATACAATCTTTGGCAGCTGATTGAATCATCTCTAACTCTGACCGAGATACTGAATCAAAGTCTCCGACAGCCAAATCAATAGGTAAACCTAACTCCAACAAACGTAAGCACGCGCGATCCACCCCAACAAAATAATCAAAATCGGTAGTGAACCACTCTAGCTCACCACCGACAAATAAAGCTATTTTAGGCATCGATAGCATCACGAAGCGTTTGAACTTGCGCTGTCAAATCAGGATTTTTGAAGAGGTAAGAGCCTGCTACAAAAACATTAGCTCCCGCCTTGGCACACGCTGCAATAGTATTATTATCTACACCACCATCAACTTCAATATCGAATGAATAGCCACCTTTTTCACGAAGCTCCACAACACGCTCTACTTTAGACATCATTTCTGGAATGAACGCTTGACCACCAAAACCTGGATTTACAGTCATGATAAGTACTTGATCTACTAAATCAAGTACAGGAATAAGTGCCTCGACTGGGGTTCCAGGATTAATCACAACACCTGCTTTCATACCAGCAGCTTTGATTTTCTGGAGGGCACCATGGATATGTTTAGTGGCTTCAACATGAATAGTCATGATATCTGCTCCTGCTTGTGCATAGGCATCCACATAACGCTCAGGATCAACAACCATAAGGTGGCAATCAAAAACCAACTTGCTATGTTTACGCATGCTAGCGACCACATCTGCTCCCCAACTGATATTAGGGACAAATTGACCATCCATAATATCAATGTGAACATATTCCGCACCTGATGCATCAATACGAGCTAGTTCTGAAGCAAAATTAGCATAGTCAGCAGCTAGGATAGACGGAGCAATTTTATAAGACATGAGAGACCTACTTTCTTTTTACAGTTTTTTTATATGTTTCACGACGGTTTTCAATTTCACTTAAAAATTGAAGGTAATTATCATAACGGACTTGCCATATTTGGCCATCTTCAACCTCATCCTTAACAGCACAAGAAGGCTCATGGGTATGAGTACAAGAACGGAATTTACAGCCATGACTAGCTTGACGGATTTCTGGAAAAGCTTCACTCAAGTCCTCGGCATTATCCACTTCATAATCTAGCGAAGAGAATCCTGGTGTATCAGCAATCTTCCCTCCATGAACATCATAAAGACTTACAGCCCTTGTAGTATGACGTCCACGACCTAAACTGTCTGAAATCTCACCTGTTTCCAACTTCAACTCTGGGGCAATACGGTTCAACAAGGTTGATTTTCCAACACCTGTCTGTCCCATAAAGACTGTTATTTTGTCAGTCAAGAGCGACAATAGTTCTTCCAAACTGAAGACAAAATCAAAACCAATTTTTTGATACTGTTTTTGAATGGCCTTCATTTCTGAATCATCTTCAACCAAATCCATCTTAGAAATATAAATTACAGGTTTTATATTCTTATGCTCTAGTAAAACCAAAAAACGGTCCAGAAGATTACTATTGAAATCCGGTTCCTTAGCAGACATAATGACCACAGCCTGATCTATATTGACAATGGGTGGACGCACTAAACTATTGATTCGTTGACCAATTTTAAGGATATAACCTTCTGAATTTTCCTCTGCTGAAAATTCGACAAAATCCCCAACGTAAGGTGTTTGTCTTTTTTTTCTAAAATTTCCTCGCGCACGCGTCTGGTATACAACACCATCATGCTCTACATAATAGAAACCTGCCAGTGCTTTGATAATTCTTCCTTGCAAGTGAACTCCTCAATCGTTTAATAGCCCTATTATATCACAAATTAAAAAGCTTTTCTGGAACAAAAAAACTGATCTTCCATTTCCCATGAGCCTCCTTGCATTTTCAATAGATTGCAGTATAATAGGCATATCATCTGCGGAGGTGGTGGAATGGCAGACACGCATGCTTCAGGCGCATGTGCTTTTTCAAGCGTGAGGGTTCAACTCCCTTTCTCCGCATAGCTAAAATCCCACTGACATTCAGCGGGATTTTTGAATTATAGACCAGCTTCTCTCAAAGCATCTGAGAGACGTGCAAAATCAGAAATAGACAGCGCCTCTCCGCGAATAGAAGGTTTTATAGCTGCATTTTCCAAAGCCTGCTCAAGCTTGTTTTTAACTTCTTCAGACTTACCAAAATGACTTGTCAGATTATTCCAAAGCGTCTTGCGACGATGCACAAAACTAGCCTTTGATACACGGAAAAAGAAATCTTCGTCTTTAACTTCAACTAAAGGTTGCTTACGGCGTGTCATCTTCAAAATAGCCGAGTCAACATTAGGTGCTGGCACAAAAACTGTACGAGGGACAACGAATGCCACCTTAGCAGTCATATAATATTGCACAGCGATGGATAACGAACCATAGGCCTTTGTATTGGGCTCAGCAGAAATACGATCTGCAACTTCTTTTTGCATCATAACAACAAATTCTGCAAAAGGAATCTTACTCTCAATCAAATGCATTAAAATTGGTGTCGTAATATAGTATGGTAGATTGGCTACAACCTTGATTGGTAGATTTGGATTTTCAAATTCTTTGACACGTGTCTGTAAATCTGCCTTGAGAACGTCTTCATTAATCACTTTAACATTATCATGATCACGCAGAGTATCTTCCAAAATCGGAACCAATCGCTCATCAATTTCAAATGCCATAACTTCCGCAGCATTTTCAGTTAGGAATTCTGTTAATGCTCCAATACCAGGCCCAATTTCGATAACATTGACATTTTTGTCAATCTCGGCCGTATCAACAATCTTTTGTAAAATATTTGTATCTGTTAAGAAGTTCTGTCCAAAAGACTTCTTAAAGGTAAAACCATGACGTTCAAGAACAGCCTTGGTCACGCTATAATCTGCAATTCTCATTTATTCTCTTTTCTTATTTTAATATCAGGATTCTTGTTACTTTAATTCAAAATTAAATCAGATTCTTAATTATCTTAACTGCTAAAAGAAACTATTTAGCAGCAACTTTAGCGACTTCTTAATTTCTAAGAGCACTAATAACCCTAGTATTTCGCCATGACCTCTTCAAGTTCTTCTAAAGTAATTCCAAACAATTCCAAACGTTTTAAAAGCTGCTTTCCATTGCAATAACCAATGCGAAACGCTTCCCCCAAATATTCTCGACGTTTACGGCTATCCGATCCCATCAAAAGTCCTAACTTCATGAGATCTGATTTACTGATATCAAACTGATTATCATCATCGTAACTACCTAGAACTCCAGCCAGTGCCTTCTGAATATCTTCAAAATTTGCATGCTCAACTCCCAAGGAACGACCTCTTGTCTTAGATTTTGGACTTGCTTCACCACGGTTCAAAAAAGCATGCTTTGCTGTCGGAACAGCTTCCATGATGATTTTCCGAATACGTTCTCCATTATAATCTGGATCTGTGAAAACAATCACTCCTCGTAATTCATTAAGCTTATCGATACGCTCTAAGTCATCCTCATTAATAGCAGAGCCCCTAGTCTCATAGGTATCCACCTCATAAAAACGTCTCAAATTTGCCGTATCATCCTTGCCTTCTACGACGATAACTTCTTGAATTTTTATTTTACTCATTCAGACCAAAAATCCTCATCGCATTGTCATAAGTAACTCTTGCAACCTCTTCACTTGTTAAACCACGAAGCTCTGCAATCTTATCCACCACGTAACGTGTATACCCTGTACGATTTTCACGACCACGTTTTGGCACAGGTGCTAGATACGGTGCATCTGTTTCAACTAAAATCTTATCTAAAGGTAAGTACTGAGCAGCTTCTTGGACATCCAAAGCCTTCTTAAAAGTTACAACACCTGAAAATGAAATCATCATACCGAGCTCAACAAATTTTTGAGCCATCTCCAGGGACCCTGAGTATGAGTGCATAATCCCACCACAAGGACCAACCCCAACTTTTTTAATAACCTCGTAAGTATCCTCTAGTGCGTCACGTGTGTGTACAACGAAAGGCAAATTATATTCCTTTGACAAGGCTATTTGACGCTTAAAGACCTCAATCTGAACCTCCTTAGAATCTTCCATCCAATAATAGTCCAAACCAATCTCGCCAAGTGCCACTACGTTCGGATTTCCCAATTGTGACACAATCATATCCTCAATTTCCTGAGAATATGATCCTGCTTCTGTAGGATGCCATCCGATTGTACTATATAGCTGGTCGTATTGCTCTGACAGCGCTAAAGACTTCTTAATTGTCGCTTTATCAAAACCAACAATATTCATTTTAACAACACCAAGTTCAGCTGCAAAATCTACTTCTTCTTGTTCTTTTCCTGCAAAATTATCCACATTAAGATGGGTATGTGTATCAAAAATTTTAATCATAGGTCTATTATAACAAAAAGGAGCGAGCTTAGCTCACTCACCTTTTCATTTTATTAAACAAAGAGTCGCATATATTCTATCTTTGTACAGCGATTCATTACAATATCCTGTCTATTAGCCTGACGAAGAATAGTCTCTGCCTCTTCATTTTCAAGACCGATTTGACTCCAAAAAACTTTGTCCTTCGTTTCAAGAAAATCATAAGCAACATCTGGTAAATACTCACTGCGTCTAAAAACATCAACAATATCTACCGAAAACGGGATGTCCTTAAGATAAGCATAAACATGCTCTCCTAGAAGCTCCTGACCTTCTAGTTTAGGATTTACTGGTATGATACGATAACCAGCAGCTTGTAGGAAATGCGCAACTTGATAAGATGCTGCCTCCTTACGATGAGATAGACCAACGATTGCGATAGTCTTTGCTGATTTTAAATAAGATTCTATAACCTCAGCACTAGGGTTTTGAAATGAATAAGACATTTGACTCTCCTCATCGTTCGAAAAACTAAACTCTCCCTAAATGGGATTGCGATGATTACTTAGCTAAGCTCAGCAACGATAGCTTTAATTTGTTCTTTTGTATGAACACCTGCAACTTGCTTAACAACCTCCCCATCTTTTTTGAATAACAAAGTTGGGATAGACATAATTCCAAATTTTTGTGCTGTTTCTGGATTCTCATCAACATCAATCTTCACAATCTTTAGTTCATCTTCTGAAATCTCTTCAGAAAGTTGCTCAAGAATTGGTGCTTGCATCAAGCAAGGCCCACACCAAGTTGCCCAAAAATCAATCAAGACGAGTCCTTCAGCTGTTTCTTGTTCAAATGTAGAATCTGTTACTACTTGTGTCATTTAATTATCCTCCTAGATATTATAAAACTTTTGTAGACCTATTCTATATGATTCTAAAGGCCATTGCAAGAATTTGATACATACATAAGAATTTCTTATCAAATATTAGTCATTTCCTATCATGGACATCACTTGCCCATAGAATACCTTGAGAGTATAATAATAAATAAACCAAAAAAATAGAAAAGAGTAAACATGGATAAAGATGCAATGATTACCTATCTCATAGGTGAACTCAAAAAAGAAAATCTAGAATTACATGATTTGATTGTTCCAGAAGAGCTCGAAGAAAAGCAGAAACTCCTAAGAGCACTCTTTAATACACGTAAACCAATGGCAGCATCAACACAATTCTTGACCATCCAAGACCTTTACCTACAAGTTAGAAAAGGTGAACGAGGAATAGTACAACTCAACTCTCTCCAGTCTATTCCTCAAGATGAGAGAATCTATCTATGGAAAGGTGATATTACAAGACTAGAGGTAGATGCAATTGTAAATGCAGCAAATAAAACCTTACTTGGATGTATGAAACCACTCCATAATTGTGTTGATAATGCTATTCATACATATGCAGGTGTCCAGTTACGTCAAGCTTGTTTCGAACTCATCTTAGAACAAGGATATGAAGAACCAGTAGGAATGGCTAAAATAACCCCAGCTTATAATCTCCCTTCTGCCTTTGTTATACATACAGTTGGTCCAAAAATTGAAAACCAACTAACACCAATTGATGAAGATCTTTTGGTTAAATCGTATCTTTCAGTATTAGCACTAGCGGAAAAAAACAATATAGAATCAATATCCATACCATGTATATCAACTGGCGATTTCAAATTTCCAAAACAAAAAGCAGCAGAGATCGCAATCAAAACTGTAAAATCCTTTATTGATCACTCTGAAATTGTTAAAAAAGTTATTTTTAATGTCTTTGATGATGAAAATTTAAATATTTATCAAGATCTCCTTGCAGAATAAAAAAGAAAATCAAAATTGATTTTTTCAGATTGAAGACAAAGTCCTCAGAAGTTATACTTCTGGGGATTTTTCTTGCTTTGAAGGAGTATAATAAAAGAAAAAAGGTATTTGGTGAGGTGCTCCTACGTTTCACACCCCCCTGAATACAATCGACGTCAAGTAGGATTCTATACGCTTGATGAACTTGTGCCTAAAGACCATTTTCTAAGAAAAGTAGAGGAAACGATTGATTTTTCTTTTATTTATGATCTTGTCGAAGATAGTTATTCCTCGGATAATGGTCGCCCTAGTCTAGACCCTGTTTTATTAGTTAAAATTCCGTTGATTCAATGTTTTTATGGCATTCGTTCTATGCGCCAAACCATCAAAAATATTGAGGTGAATACGGCTTACCGATGATTTCTTGGCTTATCTCTGGACGATAAGGTACCACATTTTACAACTTACGGTAAGAACTATAGCCGACGCTTTCAAAACAAAGAAGTTTTAGCACACATTTTTAGTCATGTGCTTCATCATGTTTTGGAAGCAGGGCTCATTGATCCCTCAGAAATCTTCATTGATGGGACTCATATCAAGGCAACTGCTAATAATCATAACTACAAAACTGTTGTTGATCAAAAAGCTAAATTCATGAGTGAACAACTGGAGACTGAAATTAATTTAGATAGGAGAAAACACGTAAAAAAGTTCTTAAAGCCCGCAAAAAAAGGCGAGGCTAAACCTAAGAAACAATCAACGACGAACCCAGACAGTGGTTTGTTTCATAAGGAGGGAACATAAGGAAGTCTTCGCTTATAATACTCAGGTAGCTTGTGATAAACATGGTTGGGCCTTGACTTATACAGTTGAATCAGGAAATATCCATGATAGTCAGGGCTTCCCTGGCCTTTTTGCCAAACTAGAAGCCTTCTCACCTGAATTCATTATTGCGGATTCAAGCTATAAAACACCTAGTATTGCCAAGTTTCTTCTAGAAAAAGGAATTACACCAGTTTTCCCTTACACTAGACCAAGAGGTAAGAAAAATTTTTTACGTCCAAAAGACTTTGTCTATGACGAGCATTTTTATTATTATCTTTGTCCAGAGAATTAGGTATTATCTTATCGTACAACTACACGTGAAGGCTATAGAGAATATAAAAGCAATCCTAAAATTTGTAAGACCTGTCCCTTGTTAGCGATTTGTACAGAAAGTCGCCAGCACCAAAAAGTTGTTGTGCGTCACATTTGGAAAGATGCCTTGGAAGTCTGTGAAGATATTCGCCATCAAAGTGGTATGAAAGAACGGTATCAACACCGTAAAGAAACGATAGAACGGTTATTCAGAACAGCTAAAGAATATCATAACTTACGTTATACCAGAAAAAAGGAAAGTCCAAAATGGAAGATAAGGTTGCGCTTACTTTAGCATGTCTAAATATCAAAAAATTGGTAAAAATGATAGCAGGAAAGACCTATAATTATACCCAAATATCTCAATATTATTGGATTATAGGAGAATTAGGTAAGAATATAAAAAAGACAAACATCAAAAACGATGTTTGTCTTCATTCTCAGAAAATCAAAATTGATTTTCTTTTTTATTATAAAATTGATTGTTCTTTCAAAAATTTAAAGAATGCAGGGTAATCATTTTTTAGATTAACAAAACTACCTTCTTTCGACAAAAAACTATGTTCTGAAAGACCTGTACAAACTAGAACACCATCTTGATTTAGCATTCTATACAGAAAAAAGTTTAGCAGATTTAACACTTTTTACAGAAATTTCTATAGAAATCTGATCTAAGAAAGTCGTTGTAGCTTTATATTAACACGAATGCGTTGGCTCGAAACCAGCTAACCCGGTTATACTTTGCCGGAGTGGCGGAATTGGCAGACTCGCTGGACTCAAAATCCAGTGTTCGCATAGAAATAACAGGAGAAATAATTCCCTCCTCAGAAAAAAAGTTCTAGCCTCTTCCATCCATCGA
The DNA here is from genome assembly GCF_001069025.1 of Streptococcus sp. 1004_SSPC. Lineage (NCBI taxonomy): Bacteria > Bacillati > Bacillota > Bacilli > Lactobacillales > Streptococcaceae > Streptococcus > Streptococcus sp. 1004_SSPC. Next base: position 114,487 of record NZ_JWGQ01000011.1, read on the forward strand.
ACATAATTGAATAATGAGTAATGCCCATTCAATCTGTTACATAATACTGGACCTCTTGTTTAGAAATAAACATAAGAACCTCCAAAAAATAACTTAAGAAATAAAATCCAAAATGTCTTCCTCAGAGAGCGAAGAGTCACAAACAACCTTCGCAGCACCTTTTTCTGAAACAAACAGTGCAGGTACAGTCGCAATACCATAGCGTTTACGTAAAGCCTGAATCTCTCCCAGTTCATCACTATTTTCACTATTAATATAAAAAATATTAAATTCAGATTTACGAGCAACATTTGATAATTTAGTCTCAAAACGCTGACAATACGGACACGAAGAACGACCAATAAACAAAATAAATTTTTCAGCTGAAGCAATATTCTCCTTAGCCAAAGAGACAGAAATGGGCGTAAAAGCCGATGCAAAAATTGACATAATAATACCTCTCGAATAAAAAAATCTATTCATATAATATCTAAAAAATTGGTAATTAACAAGAAAATAAACCAAAAAAGCTAGACAATGTCTAGCTTAAAAAACTATACTCCGCCAGTAGGACTCGAACCT